>CAZIGE010000001.1:0-66165 GCA_964538475.1 uncultured Oscillospiraceae bacterium
TAGGTTGTAATTTGACAACGACTTTCGTCGCTGCCAAATTACAACCTGCTATATCTATCTTTTTCTTTTCACCAATTTGGGTCATATCTATTTACACCGCAGATATTTTCGAAAAGTGCGGTGCGGCTCAATCGCGGAGTGTTTTGTCTGCGCTTTCCCGCGTTTTCTTGTCTTTTCGCTGCTTTTCAATGCTATCTGCGAATGTTTTCAAATGCTCAAGCAAAGGCGTTTCCGCGTGAAAAGGCGTGAAGAAGCGATATTTATGCCCCGTGACCTTCCGCCTGTCTGTGAGGTAGCGCTTGATGCTTTCGAATACGAGGACGGTCTTGCGATCCTCCGCAAACTGCTTCAGCTTCAGAACGAGCTGTGCCGAATTTGTCACATCGACCAGAAATACGCCGAAAAACATCCCGATAAAAAACGAAAATGCAAGATTTTCCGACAGCCAGGCAAGACCGGCCAGAATATACGGGTGTACGCAAAAGTAGTACACGGCACCCAGCGCCGCCCAAGCCAAAGAAAAGGACGGGCAGATAATGCCCTGAATATTACCGCGGCAGCCGGAATAGTCCCACAGGCGGACTTTCAGGAATTTCAGGCAGAAGATACCGGCGACATATTCGATGGCTGTCATGCCGACGGTCATGGTAAGGAAAAGAACGACTTTGTTCCAAATCGGGTCTTCGATGAAGGCGTATTGCTCCAGATTTGCCAGCAGGTACAGCGTGCAAAGCCCGAAGCCGTAGATCGGCAGATACGGCCCCGTGCAAAACCCCGGGTTGATCCAGCTGCCCGATCTGCCGACGAGATTACGAAACAGCAGCTCCAGCACCCAGCCGAAGACCGAGCCGAGAAAAAACAGATAGGCCAGTGTGAGAAAAATGTTCATAAAGTTTCCTCCTGTGTGCCGATTGACATCGTTTCTCTGATATGATATGTTGTATCTGTAAAAAAAGCAAGTCAAGAATTCTTGTATTTTTCGGACGACAGGAGGGGATCTTATGGAACCACGGCAGGCGGTCTGCTTGCTCAACGATTCGTTCCCACCGCTGATCGACGGCGTGGCCAATACAGTCGTGAACTATGCGCGCTATACGCAGAAAGCGGGGCTGTCTCCGATCGTGCTTACGCCGCAGCATCCGCAGGCAAAGGACGATGCGTTTTCTTATCCCGTGATCCGCTATCCGAGCATTGATATGCGCAGGAAAACAGGATATTTCGCAGGCGTGCCGTTTTCGCCCGAGATCGCCGGTCGGCTCGCGACGGAAAATGTCGCGGTGTTGCACAGCCACTGCCCGATCGTCTCCACGCTGCTGGCACGTAAGCTTCGACAGATCACGAATGCGCCGCTCATTTTGACCTACCATACAAAATTCGATGTGGATATTGCAAACGTGCTCCACAGCAGGCTGCTGCAGGCGGGCAGCAGACGCATTCTGGTGGAAAACATCGGCGCCTGCGATGAGGTGTGGACGGTCAGCCGCGGCGCGGGCGAAAACCTTCGGGAACTCGGCTATGAGGGCGAGTATCGCGTGATGCCGAACGGTGTGGATATGCCACGCGGGCGGCTGCGCGAAGCGCAGATCAAAGCCGCGACGGCGGGATACGACCTGCCCGGCGGCGTGCCCGTGTTCCTGTTCGTGGGGCGCATCATGTGGTATAAGGGGCTGCGCCTGCTGCTGGATGCCCTGAACAGATTTGCGGCCGACGGAGAAGATTTTCGCATGGTCTTTATCGGACAGGGCGCCGATCTGGAAGAAGTGAAGCGCTATGCAGAGCAGGGGAATGCAGCGAAAAAATGTATTTTCACCGGTGCGATCCGGGATCGGGAAGCATTGCGTGCATGGTATTGCAGGGCTGATCTTTTCCTGTTTCCGTCTACCTTCGATACGAACGGGCTCGTTGTACGCGAGGCGGCGGCCTGCGGCCTGCCTGCCGTTCTGATCGACGGGAGCTGCGCGGCCGAGGATGTGACCGACGGGCAAAACTGCTTTTTGATCGAGGAAAACAGCGAAAGCCTCTATCGGTGCCTACAGCGGCTGGCGGCGCAAAGACCGCTTATGCGCGAGATCGGCGAAAAGGCCGCACAGCAGCTGTATATTTCCTGGGAAACGGCGGTGCAGCAGGCGCTCGCACGCTATGATGTGGTCATCGAACGATACCGAAGCGGGCTGTATCCGCGCCACCGCAAGCCCGTGGAATATTTTATGAAAGCAGACGGCGAGCTGATGGAAGATCTGGGGCAGCTGCTTCGCCTGCGCGAACAGCTGCGCGGACACGGCAGCCGATAAAGGGAAGGGGAAAAGTATGGCAAAATATGTAATGGCACTGGACTCCGGCACGACCTCCAACCGCTGCATCCTGTTCGACAGACAGGGCAGGGTTTGCAGCGTTGCACAGAAGGAATTCACGCAGATATTTCCGCAGCCGGGCTGGGTGGAGCACGATGCGGATGAGATCTTCGCGACGCAGCTGGAGGTCGCAAAGCAGGCGATGGCCAACATCGGCGCGAACGCCGCGGACATTGCGGCCATCGGCATCACCAACCAGCGCGAAACGACCGTCGTATGGGATCGTGATACCGGGCGGCCGCTGTACAACGCGATCGTGTGGCAATGCCGCCGCACGGCATCCTATTGCGATACGCTGAAGCGGGAAGGACTGGTGGATGCGATCCGCAGCAAAACGGGACTGGTGATCGACCCGTATTTTTCGGGGACAAAGATCCGCTGGATACTGGAAAACGTGCCGGGCGCAAGAGCGCAGGCCGAACGCGGACAGCTGCTGTTCGGCACGGTGGAAACATGGCTGATCTGGAAGCTGACCGGCGGAAAAACACACGTTACGGATTACTCCAATGCGTCGCGAACGATGCTGTTCAACATCGGCACGCTTTCCTGGGATCGCGAGATACTGGAAAAGCTGGACATTCCCGCGTCCATGCTCCCGAAGGCAGTCCCGAGCAGCGGGGTATACGGGTACACGGCGGCGGAGTTTTTCGGTGCGCCGATCCCCATCGCAGGTGCGGCGGGCGACCAGCAGGCGGCACTGTTCGGGCAGGCATGCTTTGCCCCCGGCGATGTGAAGTGTACTTACGGAACGGGCGCGTTTTTGCTGATGAACACAGGCGAAAAGCCGATCTTCTCGAAAAACGGACTCGTCACGACCATCGGCTGGGGACTTGACGGCAGGATATGCTATGCGCTGGAAGGCTCGATTTTTGTTGCGGGCGCGGCGATCCAATGGCTGCGCGATGAGCTGCGCTTTATCGAATCGGCCGGCGACTCGGAGTATATGGCGCGGAAGGTACCGGATACGAACGGCTGCTATGTCGTGCCGGCGTTTACGGGGCTCGGCGCGCCGTACTGGGATGCGTACGCGCGCGGTACGATCGTCGGCCTGACGCGCGGTGTGAACAAGTATCACATCATTCGCGCGACGCTGGACTCCATCGCGTATCAGACGCACGATGTTTTGACGGCCATGGAGGCCGATTCCGGTATTCGCCTCGCGGCGCTGAAGGCCGACGGCGGCGCATCCGCCAACAATTATCTGATGCAGACGCAGGCCGATATTTCCGCCGCCCCTGTACTGCGTCCACGCTGCGTGGAAACGACGGCGATGGGCGCAGCATATCTGGCGGGGCTCGCGGTGGGCTATTGGGAAAATGTGGCGGATATTCGGAAGAACTGGGCGGTCGATCGCGAATTTTCCCCGCAGCTTCCGACGCAGGCGCGTGAAAAGCGACTGAGGGACTGGAAACGGGCGGTGCACTGCGCGACGGCCTGGATCGATTGCGCGGCGCGCTAATACAACAGCCGCACCGTCAGCGAGGCAAGAAAGAAGCCGAGAAGATCGGCAAACAGCGCGGCGGGAACGGCGTAACGTGTTTTGCGCACGCCGATCGCGCCAAAATAGACGCTGATGATGTAAAAGGTCGTCTCAGTCGAGCCGAGCATTACGGCTACGGTGCGCCCGATCACAGAGTCGACGCCGTACTGCGCCATCAGCTCCGTGCCGACAGCAAGTGCCGCGCTTCCGCTGATGGGACGGACGAGGACTAAAACCGCAGTCTCGGACGGAATGCCGAAAAAAGAAAAGAACGGCGCGAAAAACCGACTGAGAATATCCAGCGCACCGCTGCTGCGCAGCATAGTAACGGCGCACAGCAGGACGATCAGCGCGGGCGCGATGGAAAGCAGAACGCGAAAGCCGTCGGCTGCGCCCTGCACCAGCAGCGTATACGCGTCCTCGTTTTTGCGCAGCGCCAGCGCGGACAGGAGCAGAAGAAGCCCCGGAACGATGTAATCAACCATGCTTCCACAGCTTTCCCAAAAGCACGGCAGCCAGTAACCCGCCGCCTGCGGCGAGGAAGCTGCTGAGCCAGACGGCGGGGAGAATGTCAAACGGGGAAGCACACCCGAGGCTCGCCCGCACGGCGGCTACGTTGGTCGGGATGAGCTGGATCGATGCGGTGTTCAGAACGACCAGCCGACACAGCGCATCGGTGGCAACTTCGGGGCGTGCGGGATCGGTCAGCCTTGTGGCAGCGCGGATGCCCATCGGTGTGGCCGCGTTTCCCAGACCGAGCAGATTGGCGCAGACGTTGGCGCTGAGTGCATCGGCCAGCGCAGCGTCGCTGCGGGCTTCGGGAAACAGGCAAAACAGCGGCGCGGACAGCAGGCGCGTCAGCACGCGCGTTACACCGAGCTGCTGCATCAGCTTACCCACGCCGCTCCACAGACAGACGGAGCCTGCCAGAGAAAGCGTCAGCGTGACGCCGGCCTGCGCGCCGTTTGCGACGGCAGCGGAGAGTGCCGCAGTATTGCCGCCGAGCAGGGCAAATACGAAGGAAACCAGCAAAAATCCGAACCAGATATAACCCATGACCATCTGCATCCCTCCCGGGACAGCCTATGCATCGGGATGGGTCGGCTTGACAAAACAGATAAAAAACGCTCCCGCGCACGGATAAAACGGTGCGCGGGAGCGTTTTACGATCAGATATCACAGGTCAGCGCCGCATCGTAGACCACATTTTTCGGCAGATCAAGCTCTGCTGCGGTCTGCTTTACGGCATCCTTGCGGCTGAGGCCGCTTTCTATCAGCGCGGCGACGCGCGCGGCGGCCTCCTGTGCGGAAGCGGTCTGCTTTTCGGCGGGGGCGGCACCCGCAACGACCAGAACAAACTCGCCCTTCGGCGGCAGGTCGGTATAGCGCGAGACAGCCTCTCCAAGCGTGGTGCGAATAACTTCTTCATGCAGCTTCGTCAGCTCGCGGCAGAGACTGACGGGACGATCCGCGCCGAAAACCTCGGCCATATCCTCCAGCGTATGCAGCAGCTTGTGTGGCGCTTCGTAAAAGACCATGGTGCGCGTTTCGCCGACCAGAGCGGAAAGATGCTCGCGACGGCTTTTCCGTGCGGTGGAAAGAAAACCTTCAAAGCAGAACCGCCCCGTAGCCTGCCCGGAAATGCTCAGTGCGGTGATCACCGCGCATGGGCCGGGGATGGCGCATACGCAGATACCTGCATCGGCGCACTGGCGCACGAGTTCCTCGCCCGGGTCGGAAATGGCGGGACTGCCCGCATCGGAGACAAGGGCGCAGGTCTCGCCGCCCAGGATGCGCTCGAGAATGATATTACCCTTGTACCCCTTGTTGTGCTCGTAATAGCTGACAAGGGGCTTTTTGATGCCCAAATAGTTCAGAAGCTTTAGGGAAACGCGGGTATCCTCGGCAGCGATGAAATCGGCCTGCTCCAGCGTTTCACGGCAGCGGGCGGAAATGTCCCCCAAATTGCCGATGGGCGTGGGGACGAGATACAGCATTCCGGGCATGCAATGCCTCCTTTTCAAATAAGATCGTGATAAATTTGCCTGTAATACGCGGTGGGGCGGTCGGCTTCGTCAAACAAAACGGCCTCTTCGATCTGCAGGCCGGGCTTGCCGCCCTTGCGAAAGGACAGAAGGATCAGACTGATCGCGCGGTTCGGTTTGTGACGCACCAGCAGCAGACGCTTGGCCTGCAGGTGCTCGGCTGCGGCGCAGGCGATCAGATGCGCCAGATTTTCGGGACGGTTCACCAGAAAAAAGTCCCCGCCGAATTTAAGCGCCTGCGCGGCGCTGCGGAATAGCGCTTCGCTCGGACACAGATCCTGCCGTCGGGCAAGCGGGTGGGTGGTATCGGCCGGGCCGCCCGCAAAATAGGGCGGGTTGGAGATGCAGCAGTCAAAAGCACCGCGCGAAACATCGCAGGGCAGGCTGCGCAGGTCGGCGCATATACTGTTCATGCGTTCCCGCAGCGCGTTGCGCCGAATGTTTTCCAGTGCGGCGGCGTGCGCGCGTGGATCCAGCTCGATGCCTGTGACATGGCAGGTCGGTTCGGCAGCACACAGCAGAAGCCCCAGTGTGCCGCAGCCCGAGCCGAGATCCAGAACATGCGCGTGCCGACCGACACGGGCAAAACCGCACAGCAGCATGGAGTCGGTACTTAAAGGAAAGCAGTCGGGCGGAACATGCAGCGTATAGCCGTTCGGTAATTGCTCCATGGCGTTCCTCCGTAAAAAATCAGCCTGTGCATCCGAGAAATCAGGTGCACAGGCCAAGGAAACTTTGTATCCGCGCCCGAAACGGGGGTGCGGATCGGATATCCCGCTGGTTTCGGAGATCTCGGCGGTGCCGAAGTGCGCACCGTCGGCTCGCGCCGTTTCGGCAGAAGCTTCCCCGACTGCGGCTTCCTGAGACTCAGGCTTCCTCGATGGCTTCGACGGGGCAGTTGTCGGCGCAGGCGCCACAGCTGACGCAAACATCGGCGTCGATCACGAACTTCTCGTCGCCCTCGGAGATCGCCTCGACGGGGCAGTTGTCAGCGCAGGTGCCGCACTTGACGCAAGCATCGGTAATGTTGTATGCCATGTGATTTCCCTCCATATGTGTTTTGCTTCACATCGTTGTGATAGCCTGTAATCATTCTAGCATGGTTTTCTAAAAATGCAATGCCTGATTTGCAAATAATCCGTATATTTTTTTCAAGGCTCGGGAAGAATTTCCGGGATAAGGGGGGAGGGTATGCGCTATGCTGCGGAAATGACGGAGCTGATTTTGACCGCGGCGGCCTGTGCCAGGGCGATGGGGCACAGCTATGTGGGTACGGCGCATCTGCTGCTGGCACTGCTGGAACGCCCCGGGGCGGCAGGAAGACTGCTGGAAGCGATGGGAATGGAGAAAACGCTGACGCAAAAGCTGGCGGCAGCGTTGTACGGAACGGGCAGCGCCGATGTGCCGCTTCCGCAGGGATGGACACCGGCGGCAGGGCGCGCGCTGCGCAGGGCGGCGGCAAATGCGGCGGCGCAGGGCGACAACGAGATACGGTGCGGGCATCTGCTGCATGCGCTGACATGCGACCCGACAACGGCTGCGTGGGAGCTGATGCGGCTGCATGGGATCGAACCGAACGATGTGTTTGCGAATGCACCGATGTATTTACATCAGCAATGGGATGACCGTTTCGGGAGAAAAAGGGAGGGATCTGACACGAAGCTATTGGAACAATTCAGTGAGGATCTGGTGGCGAAGGCTGCTTCCATGGATCCGGTGATCGGCAGAGAGCACGAGATCGACACGGTGATCGGCATTCTTTGCCGCAAAAACAAAAATAACCCCGCGCTGATCGGCGAGCCGGGTGTGGGGAAGACGGCTATTGCGGAAGGCCTGGCGCAACGCATGGCTTATGGAAATGTCCCGCCGCAGCTGAAAGACAAGCGGCTCATCAGCCTGAATATGGCGAGTCTGGTGGCGGGAACGAAATACCGCGGCGAATTTGAGGAACGTCTGCGCGACCTTCTGGCGGAGATCAAACGCTGCGGGGACGTTATCCTGTTCGTCGACGAGATGCACACCATCGTCGGTGCAGGTGCCGCCGAGGGCGCGATCGACGCGGCCAATATTTTCAAGCCCGCGCTCGGCCGCGGCGAGTTGCAGATCCTCGGTGCGACCACGACGGGGGAATATCGGAAGTATATCGAAAAAGACCCTGCGCTGGAACGGCGGTTTCGCCCCGTGCAGGTGGAGGAACCGTCATTCGAGGCAACGCTTGCGATCCTGCGGGCACTGAAGCCGGGGCTGGAACGCCATCATCGGATCCACATCGCAGACGAGGCGCTGAAAGAGGCCGTGCGGCTTTCGGCGCGGTATTTACCGGAGCTGTATCTGCCTGACAAGGCCATAGACCTGCTGGATGAAGGGGCGTCCCATGCACGCATGGAGGAAATGCGCCAGGGGCGCTCCGGGATGCGTAAGGAGCTGGAAAAGGAATTGCAGGAAGCGGTCAAGGAAAACGAGTTTGAGCGCGCGGCGATCTTACGCGACCGCCTGCAAAAACTCGGCGCGAAAAACACGGAGGTGCGGCGCAGCCGAAGTGTGTGCGGCGCGGATATCGCGTGGGCGGTATCGGAGCGGACGGGGATCCCCGTCGGAAGACTGACGGCGGGCGAACGGGAGCGGCTGCTACAGCTCGAACAGCTGCTGTGTGCGCATGTGATCGGGCAGGACGAGGCGGTGCATACGGTAGCCGAGGCGATTCGACGCGGCTTTTCGGGCATACGCGACGAAAATCGCCCTGTGGCCAGCCTGCTGTTTGCCGGCCCTACGGGTGTCGGGAAAACGGAGCTGTGTCGGGCACTGGCGCAGGAGATCTACGGCAGTCGGGACGCGCTGATCCGACTGGATATGACGGAATTTATGGAGAAGCAGTCGGTATCGCGGCTGATCGGAGCGCCGCCCGGATATATCGGTTTCGACGAGGGCGGCAAGCTGACGGAGGCGGTGCGGCGCAGGCCGTACAGTCTGGTGCTGTTCGACGAGCTGGAAAAGGCGCATCATGACGTTGCGGGGATCCTGTTGCAGATCATGGAAGAAGGCGCGCTGACGGATTCTGCGGGGAAACGGGTCAATATGAAAAACACGGTCGTCGTGATGACCTGCAATGTCGGGGCGGAGGTGCACGGAGACGGACTCGGCTTTTTGCCGAACGGACGTGCGGATCAGACGGATACGGCACTTCGCCGCTGCTTTGCTCCGGAATTTCTCGGGAGAACGGATGCGATCGTGCATTTTCGCCCGCTGGAGGAGGGAAGCGTGCAGGCCATTGCGGAAAAATACCTCTCCGGGCTGCGGCAACGCATGGAGGCAACAGGGGTGCAGCTGCAATATCCGCAGGAGCTGGCGGCACATTTCGGCCGCCGCGGGCTTGGCCGCGACGGCGCAAGGCATCTGCGAAGGCTGATACAGGAGGAACTGGAAGGGCCGATCGCCGCACTGCTGCTGCGCGCGGCGAAAAAGCCCGGGCGGATCTGCGTGACGCTGGGGAAAGAAGGGCCGGAGTTTTCCACCGTTGCCAGAGCGTAGCGCGTTGTGTACGTTCGGATTTGATGCGTCGAGAATAGAACATCTGTTCAAAAATGAGAAAAACGGGGTCGATTTCACATTTTTTTCAATTTTTTCGGAGAAAAAGATTGACATTTCCGCTTTGGCCGTTGTATACTTTAGGTACGTGGAGCAAAATGGATGCCAAGTGGTAGGAAAGTGGAGGCGATGAGGCTTGATCGGCAAATATCCTGCGAAGATGGACGACAAGAATCGCCTCTTTGTCCCGACAAAGCTGCGCGAGGAACTCGGAAACGAGTTTTACGTCACGCTCGGCTTCAACGGCGGGCACAGATGCCTGACCGCCTATACGACATCCGACTGGCAAACGCTCAGCGAAAATTATAACCGCCTGCCGTTGGCGCAACGCTCCGGCCCGACCAGCCTGATCTTTATCAATGCGCAGGAATGTGTGCCGGATAAACAGTTCCGCTTCCTTTTGAGCCAAAATCTGCTGAATTATGCGGGGATCGATAAGGATGCGGTGATCGTCGGACGTGCGGGACAGGCGGAGATCTGGAACGCGGCCGAGTACGAGAATTTTGAACGCGAAAATCTGACGCCCGAAAAGCTGATGGCTTCGCTGGAGGCGATCGGACTATGAGTGAGTTTTACCATGTATCCGTCCTGCCGGAGGAAAGCATACGCGGGCTGGACATTCACCCGGACGGGATCTATCTGGACGGCACGCTGGGCGGTGCGGGACATTCGAGCCGCATCGCATCGCAGCTGACGACGGGGAGACTGATCGGCATTGACCGTGACCCCGTGGCGCTGCGCGCGGCCGCAAAGCGGCTGGAGCCATACGGCGATAAGGTAACGCTCGTTCACGCGAATTTCAGCGAAATGGATCGCGTTTTGCGTGAGCTGGATATACCGGGTGTGGATGGGATACTGCTGGATCTGGGCGTTTCCTCGCCGCAGCTGGATGATGCGGCACGCGGTTTTTCCTATATGGCGGATGCCCCGCTGGATATGCGGATGGACGGTGAAGCCGCACTCAGCGCGTATGAGGTGGTCAATCACCGGCCGCAGGAAGAACTGAAACGCATTTTCTATGAATACGGCGAAGAGCGCTATGCGCCGCAGATCGCCGCAGCCATATGCCGCCGCCGGGCGGAAAAGCCCATCGAAACCACACTGGAGCTGGCCGACCTTATTCGAGGCGCAATGCCCGCAGCAGCATTACGGGAAAAGCAACATCCCGCGAAACGCAGCTTCCAGGCGATCCGCATCGCGGTGAACGATGAGCTGGGGGCGGTGCGGACGGTGATGAGCACCGCCGTGGACTGCCTGAACCCCGGCGGCCGGCTGGCGGTCATCACATTTCATTCTCTGGAAGACCGCATCGTAAAAAACGGCATGGCGCAGGCGGCCAGAGGCTGCACCTGCCCGCCGGAATTCCCGGTATGCGTATGCGGGAACAAACCGAAGGTGGAGCTTATCACCCGAAAGCCCATTACGGCGACGGAAGCGGAATTGCAGAGCAATCCGAGGGCGCGCAGTGCGAAGCTTCGCATTTGCCGCAAACTGTAACACGACGAAAGGACGCGAGAGCATGGCAATCCAACCGGATATCCAGTATGTTACATTTTATACCGCCGGTTCTGCTGCGCGGAAGGTCGAGCGGGTCGCGCAAAAGCCGAAGGTACCGCTGCCCACACAGCGACAGCGTCGTGTGAAAAGAAAGGTCATCGCCGTCGATCCGATCGCGCTGTGCGGCATTCTTGTGGCGGTGTGTATGTTTTTCGCGCTGGTAGCGGGCATCCGTGAGCAGCGCGAGGCGATCGCACAGGCGCAGCAGATGAGCGCCTATGCAGAGCAGCTTCGGCAGGAAAATACCGCGCTGGAAAGCGCGTACCGCGACAGTTACGACCTTGAGGAAATTTATGAGGTGGCCACGGCGATCGGCATGATCCCGCGCGAAGATGCGCAGAATGTCCAGATCGAGGTGCGGCCTTTGACATCGGAAGAAAAACAGCCGACCCTTTGGGAGAATGTCACCCTGTTTTTGACGCGACTGTTTGCATAAATGTCCTGACCGGCAATAGAATTAGGATAGCAGCTGTGATGGGCAGTGAGGGTCTCCCTTGCTGCCCGTTTCCGGTATTCGGAAGCTCCTGAGGAAAGGCCGGTGGATTATGGCAAAGCAACGCAAGCGCAAACGGAAAGAGGAACTTGCCCGCGTTCGGGCGGACAGCGGACATCACCGCAGGATCGCGATCCTGATGGTGCTGCTCGGGATCGTGGGATTTATCCCGGCCGCATTGCGGCTGTTCGATCTGATGGTGCTCGATCATGCATACTATGCAGATCTGGCACTGCGAAATCAAAGCAGGACTACGGTAGTGGCGGCGCAGCGGGGAAATATCTATGATGCGAACGGGAACGTCCTCGCGTGCAACCGAAGTGTGGAAAATGTATACTTAAATCCCCGCGAACTGCGCCGCGCGGGTGTGGATAGGCAGGCAATGGCCGCTGTTCTGGGAGAGATCCTGGATAAGGATCCCGTGTGGATATTGGAGCAAAGCGAAGATACCGCGCTGCGGTATAAGCAGATCGCGGCGGATATCGATTCGGAGACGGCAGAGAAGATCCGCGCCTATATCAATGAAAACGGAATTTCCGGCATTCATCTGGAGCCGGACACGGTGCGCTGCTATCCGTATGCGTCGCTGGCTGCACAGGTGATCGGCTTTACCAATTCGTCGGGAACGGGCTCCGAGGGCGTGGAAGCGTCCTATAACAGCTATTTACGGGGGACGGCGGGTAAGGTCATCACATCCAAGGGAAACAACGAAATGGATATGCCGTTTTCCTATGAGGAATATGTCGATGCTACCCCCGGGTGTGATGTGATCCTGACGCTGGATGCCACGGTGCAGGCGTGCCTGGAAAAGCAGATGGAGGCGGCGATCGCACGATACGATGTGCAAAACGGGGCGTTCGGTATCGTGATGGATGTCAAAACGGGGGAGATCCTGGCGATGGCTACGCTGGGAAGCTATGACCCGAACAAATATCTGGAGATCGCTGACGAAGATACGTTTCAACGGCTGGAGCAGCTGCGGCTGTCTTATCTTGCGCAGGAACCGGTCAGCGATGCGTATCTTGCGGGGAAAAAGGCCTATCGGGAGGCGCTGCAGGCGGCACAGCTGAAGCAATGGAGAAACCGTGTGCTGTCGGACGGCTACGAGCCCGGCTCGACATTCAAGGTGCTGACGCTCGCGGCGGCGCTGGACAGCGGTGCCGTGGATCTGAACAGTACGTTCCACTGCACAGGGGCGGAACACATCACAGGGCGCGCACAGCTGCTGCATTGCTGGCGTGCGGCGGGGCATGGCACGCAGACTACGGCGCAGGCGCTGCAAAATTCCTGCAATCTGGCCTTTGCGCATATTGCCCTGCGCCTCGGCGGTGAGACGTTCTACGAATATGTGAAAGCTTTCGGCATACTGGAAAAAACGGGGATCGATCTTGGCGGAGAAAGCAAGGGCGTGTTCTTTGACCGCTCCGTGATCGTGGATACGGATAAATGGGGAACGGCTTCGCTGACCTCGGGATCGTTCGGGCAAACCTTCAAGCTGACGCCCCTGCAGCTGGTGCGGGCGATCGCGGCAGTGGTCAACGGCGGAGAGCTGATGGAGCCGTATATCGTTTCGCAGGTGGTGGATGCACAGGGCAACACCGTGCTTTCCCGCGAGCCGACTGTGCTGCGGCGTGTGATCCGCGAAGAGACGTCGGAAACGATGTGCAGGCTGCTGCGATCCGTCGTGGAAAACGGAACGGCGAAAAATGCATCCGTTGCGGGATTTTCCATCGGAGGCAAAACGGGAACCAGCGAAAAAATCGATGTATTTGACGAAAACGGGCAGCGCGTGCAGGATAAGATCGTCTCCTTTGTGGGCGTTGCGCCCATGGATGATCCGCAGTATATCGTTCTGGTAGCGCTGGATACGCCGTCGCGTTCGACGGGGATCTATATTTCCGGCGGCGTGATGGCCGCGCCGACTGTAGGCGCGGTGATGGCGGATATTTTGCCGTATCTCGGTGTTGCGCAAAGCTACGGCGAAGAAGATGCGGCAGGGCAGAGGATCGTGATGCCGGAGCTTTCGGGCATGACGCGCAGCGAAGTGCGCGAGACGCTCAAGTCGTGCGGGCTGGATATGCGGGCGCAGGGAGATTCGGACACGGTGACAGCGCAGATCCCGCAGGCGGGGCAGGTGCTGCCGGGCGGAAGCGAAGTGCTGGTGTATTTCGGAGAAGCGCCGCAGGAGCAAACGGTGACGGTACCCGATCTGCTCGGCCTGACCCGACAGCAGGCGCAGGATACGGCTGCAAAGCTGGGGCTGTACCTGCTTATCCGGGGGAACAGTGCATCGAAAGATACCGTTATCGCGACTGCGCAAAGTATAGAAAAAGGAACGACCGTTCCGATCGGAACGACGATCGAGATAGAATTTACAGATACCGACGCGCACGACTAGCGCTCGGAACGGAGGAAACAGTATGACATTACAGGAGCTTTTGCAGGACGTGGATGTCCTGGACAGCCATGCAGACCCGAATATGCAGATCAGCGGCATCACCGCCGATTCGCGCATGGTGCGCAGGGGGGATATGTTCGTTGCGATCTCCGGCTTCAGCAGCAACGGAAACCGCTATATCCCGATGGCACTGGAAAAGGGGGCGGCCGTGGTCGTAACGGCGCAGACACCGCAGGAAGATATCCCGTATATCCTGGTCAGATCGGATCGGCGGGCGCTGGCACAGTGCGCTGCCGCACTGTACGGCCATCCGTCACGGGCGATGACCATGATCGGTATCACGGGAACGAACGGAAAAACGACCGTGACATGGCTCGTAAAGCAAATACTGGAACGTGTGGCCGGTGCGCGCGTCGGGCTGATCGGCACGATGGAAAACCATATTGCCGATGTGGTGGAGGAAGCGAGCCGCACGACACCGGAGGGCGACGAATTGCAACGCCTCTTTGCACGGATGCGCGATGCGGGTTGCACGCATTGCGTGATGGAGGTATCGTCTCATGCGATCGCGCTGGAACGCGTGGCGGGCGTACATTTTCAGGTGGCGGCCTTTACCAATCTGACAGAGGATCATCTGGATTTCCACGGCACGATGGAAAACTACTGCCAAGCCAAGACACAGCTGTTCCGAAACTGCGATAAAGCGGTGCTGAACGCGGACGACGCATGGTTCGACCGCTTTGCGCAGGCGGCCGACTGCCCTGCGCTTTGCTGCTCCGCGGCGAAGACGACGGATCTGTATGCAAAAGATATCCGATTGCTGCCCGACGGTGTCACCTTTACGGCGGTCTGCGGCGGCGATGCGGTGCAGGTGCAGGTGCCGATTCCGGGGAAATTTACGGTGTACAATACGATGACGGCTCTGGGCGTTGCCATGCAGCTGGGGATCGGTCTGCACGAGTCTGCGGCGGCGCTGGCCGATGTGCAGGGCGTAAAGGGGCGCGTTGAGGTCGTACCGACACCGGGCAGGGACTTTACCGTGCTGATCGATTATGCACATACGCCGGACGGACTGGAAAATGTTTTGTCGTCCGTTCGGGAGGTATGCAAAGGCAGACTGATCGTCGTGTTCGGCTGCGGTGGTGACCGCGACCCCGTGAAGCGCCCCATTATGGGCAGGATCGGTGTGGAATTGTCCGACCTTGCGATCATCACCTCCGACAATCCGCGCACGGAATCGCCGATGTCTATTATCGAGCAGATCTGCGCGGGCGCGGAAAAAGCGGCGGGACGCTACACGGTGATCGAAAATCGCAGAAATGCCATCACTTATGCCATGGACATTGCCGAAAAAGATGATATAATAGTTCTGGCCGGGAAAGGGCACGAAACGTATCAGGAGATCATGGGCGTAAAGCACCATCTGGATGAACGGGAGGTCGTGGCCGCACACCTGGCGGAAATGAGGTAACACGATGGGAAAGATCACATTGCGTCAGGCGGCACAGTGGTGCGGCGGGCGCATCGATGAAAAATATGCGGACACCGTATTCTGCGGCGCGTCCAACGACACCAGAACGATTCAACCGGGGCAGCTGTTCGTTGCGCTGAAGGCACTGCGCGACGGACATGATTTCGCACAGGAGGCATTTGCAAAGGGAACAGCCGCCGTGCTTTGCAGCCGTCCGCTGGGCGATTTTCCGTCCATTCTGGTGAACGATACGCGCATCGCGCTGGGCGATATAGCCCGCGCAGAGCGGCGCAGGCTGGGCATGAAGGTCGTCGGGATCACCGGTTCGGTGGGCAAAAGCACGACAAAGGAAATGATCGCCTGCGTTCTGGGCGGCACCTACTGCGTAAGCAAGACACCGGCCAACTACAATAATGATATCGGTATGCCGCTGGCGGTTTTGGGTATGCCGGAAAATACGCAGATCGCGGTGCTGGAAATGGGCATGAACCATTTTCGGGAGATCGCCTATCTGACCGGGATCGCCAGACCGGATGTGGCGGTCATCATCAACATCGGGACCATGCACATCGAGCACCTCGGCTCGCAGGAGGGGATCCTCCGCGCCAAGCTGGAGATATTGGAGGGCATGGGGCCTGCGGGGAAGGTGCTGCTCAACGGCGACGACCGCCTGCTCTGGAATTACGGGAAGGAAGCGGCTGTACCGATCACCTATTTCGGCGCGAGCAACAGAAAGTGTCAGGTGCGGGCGACGGATATTCGGGAAGCGGACGGACGACTGTTCATGACGGTCGAGCATGAAAGCGGCAGCTTTGCCCTGACGCTTCCGCTGGAAGGGACACATTATATCCCGGACGCGCTCGCGGCGGTCTGCGTGGGACTCAGCATGGGTGTATCCGCGCAGGATATCGCGGACAGACTGGCGTCGTTTCGAAATATGGAGGGACGGCAGGAAATCTTGCAGGCAAGGGGCTGCACCGTGATCAAGGACTGCTACAACGCAGGGCCTGAGTCCATGGCGGCGGCGCTGAGCGTTCTGGGCAATCGCCCGGGGCGGCATATCGCGGTGTTGGGCGATATGCTGGAGCTCGGCACGAGCACGCAGGCAGAGCATTACCGCGTCGGGCGTATCGCGGCAGAGAAAGCGCAGATCGTGCTGGCCTACGGCCCGAATGCGGACAGAGTAGTCAGCGGCGCGATGACGGGCGGCATGAGCGCCTCGGCCGCACGCGCATTTACGGATCGGGAACAGCTGGCAATGGAACTGAAACGCCTGAGCCGCCCCGGAGACGTGATCCTGTTCAAGGGAAGCCACGGCATGAAGATGGAGCTGGTCTTGGATCAGTTTCTGAAAGAAGACAGATAATCGGAGGAATACCCATGAAGACTATTTTGATCACGGCGCTGGTATCATGCGCACTGTCCGGCGGGATCGGCTATTTTCTGATCCCCGCGCTTCGCGCCATGAAGGCAGGACAATCCATTCGGGAGGTCGGCCCGACCTGGCACAATAACAAGGCGGGAACGCCGATGATGGGCGGCATCATGTTTATCGCGGCGGCGACGCTGTGTCTGCTGTTCCATATCCCGTCGATGGAGGATCATGCCGTGCTGTATGTGCTGATCCTGGCGCTCTGCTTCGGTCTGATCGGGTTTCTGGACGATTTTACCAAAATGAAATTCAAACGAAATCTGGGGTTGACCTCGTTGCAGAAAATGCTGCTGCAAATGGCGGTATCGGCGGTATATCTGTATCTGCTGTACAGCAAGGGCGTGATGACGTGCGATATTTATGTTCCGTTTGTGAATGTGACATTTTATCTGCACCCGATCGTGTACATTTTCTTTGCGATGTTCGTCATGGTCGGAACGGTCAACTCCGTTAACCTGACCGACGGCGTTGACGGTCTGTCTTCTTCCGTGACGATCCCCGTGATGGTATTTTTCACGGCGGCCGCCGTGGCTATGGGAAAGATCGATCTTGCCCTGCTGCCCGCGTGCCTGGTCGGCGGACTGCTTGCGTATCTGTGCTATAACTGGCACCCTGCCAAGGTGTTCATGGGGGATACCGGCTCACTGTTTCTGGGCGGTGTGGTCTGCGGACTGGCATTTGCACTGGACATGCCGCTGATCCTGATCGCGGTCGGCTTTGTGTACATTTGCGAGACGCTGTCGGTCATCATTCAGGTGACATATTTCAAGGCGACGCACGGAAAACGGATTTTCAAAATGTCGCCCATTCATCATCATTTTGAACTGTGCGGCTGGAAAGAGGAAAAGATCGTGATCGTTTTTGCCTCTGTCAGCGCGGTCATGTGTGTGCTGGCCTGGTTCGGCATCGCCGGGCGTATTTGAGGAAAGGAGCGCCTTATGGCAGCAGAGCGGACTCTGTATGCCAAAGAGGAACATCGGCGCGGAGCTTCCGCGCCGAAGACAGGGATCGATATCCCGTTTTTATGCCTGATCCTGCTGCTTTTGACGGTGGGACTGATCGTATTGTACTCGGCAAGCTACGCGCAAAGCGAATTTGACACCGGTTACGCCGACTCTACCCGCTACCTGAAAAAGCAGGCGCTGTGCGCGGCAGTGGGGCTTGTGGCGATGTATCTGTGCAGCCGCGCACCGACACAGCTGTGGAGCAGGCTGGCGTGGCCGATCTACTGGCTGAGCATCGTATTGCTGCTGCTGGTTCTGGTGGCGGGGGAGACGGTCAACGGCGCGAAGCGCTGGATCAACCTCGCGGGAATTCGGTTTCAGCCGTCGGAGGTCGCCAAATTTTCCATGATCGTCCTGCTGGCCGGATTGACAAGAAGCTACGGCGGTGATGCGAAAAAATTCCGTTACGGTGTGATGGGGTTCGGCGCAGCCATGCTGGGCATTCTGATACCGCTGGCACTGGAGCGGCATCTGTCCGCGATACTGCTGATGGGCATGGTCGGCGTTGCGATGATGTTCGTGGCGGGAACGAGCATGCGCTGGCTGGCGGTCGGTGCGGCCGGAGCGGGCGTATTCGTGCTGGTGTATATCAGCTTTATGGGGTATGCGGGCGACCGCGTCACCGCGTGGCTGCACCCGGAGCTTGACCCTGCCGACACGGGCTATCAGATCCTGCAATCGCTGTATGCCATAGGCTCGGGCGGTGTATTCGGATTCGGACTCGGAAAAAGCAGGCAGAAGTACCTGTATCTGCCGTTTCAACATAATGACTATATTTTCGCCATTGTCTGCGAGGAGCTGGGGCTGCTGGGCGCATTGGGGATCATCGTGCTGTTTTCCATGGTGATCCTCCGGGGCTACTGGATCGCGCTGCACGCGCGGGATCGTTTTTCGACGGTCCTGGCGGCCGGGCTGATCTCACTCATTGCGGTGCAGATGGTGCTGAATTTATGCGTCGTGACCAATCTGCTTCCCTCGACGGGGATCGCGCTGCCGTTTTTCTCCTACGGGGGGACGGCACTTGCAATGAATCTTGCGGAAATGGGCGTGGTCATGCGCATTTCCAGAGACAGAGATCAACCAAAGCGACAGGAGGTTTCCTTATGAATGTGATCTTTACCTGCGGCGGCACGGGCGGCCATATCAATCCCGCCATTGCCGTTGCCAATTTGCTGAAAGAACGACATCCCGACTGTAATATCCTCTTTATCGGCGCAAAAGGCCATATGGAGGAAAAGCTGGTACCGCAGGCGGGGTATGCGCTGAAATGTCTGCCCGGCTCGGGGCTTTCCAGAAAGCTGAACTGGGCAGGGATTCGAAATAATGCAAAGGCGGTGCGCAATGTGCTGTCCGCCGTGGGAGAATGCAAGAAGATCATTCGGGATTTTCAGCCCGATGTGATCATCGGCACGGGCGGCTATGCCAGTTTCCCCGCACTCTACGCGGGAAGCCTTCTGAAGATCCCCACCTGCGTACACGAGAGCAATGCCGTCCCCGGCCTGACCACCAAGATGGCCGCGAACCGCGCCGACCGCGTGCTGGTTTCCTTTGAAGAGAGTGTTCCGTACTACCGCGATCGGGAAAAGGTCGAGGTCGTCGGGATGCCCGTGCGCAAGGAATTCATCCTTACGGAAAAAGAAGCCGCAAAACGACAGCTCGGGCTGGACGAACGCCCGGTGGTTGTGTCGGCCTTCGGGAGCCTCGGCGCGCGGCAGATGAATTTCGCGGTGGCGGATATGTTCTGCCTGGAGCAGGGGGATGGCTATCCGTTTCAGCATATCCATGCAACGGGATCGTTCGGCTGGGAGTGGATGCCGCAGCACGTGGCCTCGCTCGGCGTGACGCTCGATGCGAACGCGAGCATCGATATGCGCGAGTATATCTATAATATGCCGACCGTTATGGCGGCAGCCGACGTGATCATCAGCCGCGCGGGCGCTTCGACCTGCAATGAGATCGGCGCGTCCGGGACGCCGTGCATTTTGATCCCGTCGCCGAACGTGACGAATAATCATCAGGAGAAGAATGCCCGTATTCTGGAGTCGCACGGCGCGGCACTTGTGTTTACGGAAGAACAGTGCAGCGGACAGACGCTGTACAACGCCGTTTCTCAGCTGCTTTCGGATCACGAACGTCGGAAAACCATGTCGTGTGCGGTACGGGAGATGGTCGTACTGGACTCCGCGGAGCGCATCTGCGATCTGCTGGAAAGTCTGTGCACGCGGAAAGACGGCTGAGGAGGGCGTATGGGAAAGAACGATCAGACCGGAAATCCCGCCCGCCGGAACAGTCCGTCGCCCCGCCACAGCGGGAGCTTTCAGAAACGAAGACTGTATTTACAGCTTTTAACGGTTTTTGCGATCGTGCTGGCTTTCTGCCTGGGTATTTCCGTGTTTTTCCGCGTCGATACCATCACGGTCAGCGGCGCGCAGCGCTACAGCGCGTGGACGGTGGCGGAGGCCTCGGGCATTCGGGAGGGGGATAATCTTCTGTTTTTCGGGCGTGCCGGGGCAATGGTAAAGATCAGACAGGCGCTGCCGTATGTCAGACAAGTCCGCGTCGGAATAATTTTGCCGGGAACGGTCAATATAGTCATTGAAGAAGCCGAGGTGGCATATGCCATCAAAGATCATGACGGCGCCCGCTGGCTCATCACTTCGGACGGGATCGTAACGGAACAGGTCAATGCGGCATCCGCAGGCGGCTGCACTGCCATCGAGGGTGTCACGCTGGATGCGCCGCAGGTCGGACAGAAGGCCGTCGCGTGGGAGGAAACGCCGCAGACCGACGCATCGGGCATGTATGAAACTACGGCATTGAAGAACGCGGATCGGTTGGAGGCTGCCTTGCAGATCGCACAGGCACTGGAAGAAAACGAGGTGCTGGGAGAAGCGGCATCGATCCATGTCGAGTCGATGCAGCAGCTGCTGGTATGGTACGGCGATCGTTTTCAGGTTACGCTGGGCGACAACACGCAGCTGCGCGAAAAGATCGCCGCCATGTGTGCGGCCGTCGATAAGATGGGACAGTTCCAGACGGGCAAGCTGGAAGTGCTGCAAACGGACGGAAAGTGGCAGGTCATATATCGGCAAACTTGATTTTATAAAAAACTTTGCCGAAATATAAGAATTGCCTATTGACCAAATGGATTTTTCAAGCTAAAATAGATGCGTAATTCGTAAATTGGCAGTAGTGTATGACACGGACTGCGCATGCATACATAGGAGGAGAAGCAAAATGTCTGATTACTTTCAGGATCGCGTTGTAAAAATCAAGGTCATCGGTGTCGGCGGTGCCGGCAACAATGTCATTAACAGAATGATCGAGTCCGGCGTGGACGGCGTGGATTTTGTCGTTGTCAACACCGATAAGCAGGATCTGAATAAATCCATCTGCAAGAATAAGATCCAGATCGGCGAGAAGCTGACCGGCGGCATGGGCGCAGGCTCCAAGCCCGAGATCGGCAAGAAGTCCGCAGAGGAATCCCGTGCGGCGATCTCCAAGGTTCTGGAAGGCGTGGACATGGTGTTTATCACGGCCGGTATGGGCGGCGGTACGGGCACCGGCGCGGCTCCCATCGTGGCGGATCTTGCGCACGAGGCGGGCATTCTGACCGTTGGCGTTGTCACCAAGCCCTTCAAGTTTGAGGGCGCAAATCGTATGCGTCAGGCCGAGGCGGGCATCGCTGCGCTGCATGACAAGGTCGATTCGCTGGTCGTGATCCCCAATGATCGCCTGAAATATGTCACCGATCAGAAGATCACCTTTGCAAACGCGTTCGGCATCGCGGATGATGTGCTGAAGCAGGCTGTGACCTCTATTTCCGAGCTGGTCGGTTTCTCCGATCGGGTCATCATCAACTTGGACTTTGCCGACGTTTCCGCAGTCATGAAGGACGCGGGACGCGCGCATATGGGCGTGGGTGTTGCCTCCGGCCGCGAGAAGGCAGAGCAGGCTGCGCTTGCCGCCATTTCCAGCCCGCTGCTGGAGACGGCTATCACGGGCGCAACGGGCGTTCTGGTCAACGTGACCGGCTCGTCCGAGCTGACGCTGGACGATGTGGAGACGGCTGCCGGGATCGTGCAGGAAAATGCCAACCCCGATGCCAATATCATCTTCGGTGCAACGTCGTCCGACGAATTCGAAGATCAGATGCGCGTGACCGTCATCGCCACCGGCTTCGAAAAGAAGCCCGAGGAAGCGGCAAAGCCCGCGCCGGGCGCGCCCAAGGCCGCCAATGTGAACGACGTGGATGAGATCTTCAATCTGTTCCGTCGCTGAGTATGTGAAACCAGAACACCCCGGGCAGAAAATGTCCGGGGTGTTTCCTGTATCGGAGGAAGTATTCCATGAACGCTTATCATGAGCTTGCCGAATGCTATGACCGCCTGACCAATGATGTGGACTACGGCGCGGTCGTGGATTTTTATCGTGCCCTTTTGCAAAGAGCTGAAGTATATCCCCGCACCTGTGTGGATCTGGCCTGCGGCACAGGGTCGATCTCGCTGCTGCTGGCGCAAATGGGTATGCAGGTCACGGCTGTCGATCTGTCGGAGGAAATGCTGACCGTTGCGTCGCAAAAGGCGCAGGAGGCAGGCGTTTGCGTGCAGTTTGTGTGCCAGAGCCTGCAGCGGCTGCACCTGCCGCGAGGGGTCGATCTGGCCGTCTGCGCGCTGGACAGTCTGGACTATATCACGGATCCGAACGATTGCCGGGAGGCTGTTCGGCGCATTTACCGCGCGCTGAACCCGGGCGGCGTGTTTATTTTTGACGTGAATACGCCGCAGAAGCTGCGCGCTATGGACGGGCAGGTCTTTCTGGACGAGGATGAGGACGTTTACTGCGTCTGGCGGGGCGAATTTGACGAGCAGACCAATATCTGCTCGTATGGCATGGACCTGTTTCGGCGCGTGGGCGCGCTGTGGCAGCGTTCGTTTGAAGAGCATCGGGAGTATGCTTACGACCGGGCGCAGCTGACGCATTACCTGAAAGATGCGGGCTTCACGCATATCGAGGCCTTTGCGGACAGAAAGCTCTCCCCGCCGCGCTGCACGGAACAGCGGATCTATTTCATGGCGAGGAAGGGACAAATCGGGCGCTTCACCGGGTAAATGGGACTTGCCGATGCCGTCTGCGCGCAATATGAACAAAACATATGCAATACTTTTGTCGAAAACGGAAAAAGTTATGACCGTGAGAGATCTTTCTTGACAAGTTGGGACACACATCCTATAATTAAGGCATGGAAAACGCTTTCCATGCCTTTTCCAATGCGTGGATGCAGCTGATTTGATAAAACCGGAGGAAGAATGGACGATTTCAATCGTGTAAAACTGAAGGATATCGCAGACAGGTTGCAGATATCTCCGGGTACTGTGAGCAAGGCGCTGTCGGGGAAAAAGGGGATCAGTGATTCGCTTCGCGAACAGATCAGTGCTGCTGCACAGGAAATGGGATACCATGTGAATCGAACGGCGCAGTGCCTTGCACGCAAAACGATACGGATCGGGATCACATATCCGGCTGCCTGGGAGCAATATTACAGCCAGGTCATTCGGGGAATGAGAGCAGCTCTGAATTCGCTGCGGGATTTCAACGCGGTGGGGCTGTTTGTGCCGTTTACAGACATTTATGCGCTGGAGGATCTTTCTGCTGTTTTGCATGATTTTTTGCGACAGGATGTGGATGCCGTCATTTTGTGTCCCGGTGCGATCACAGACTGTGATACATATCTGCTAGAACTGAAAGAAAAGAACATTCCCGTATTTCTTGTGGGAAATGACTTTTCCGCAGAACTTCGAACGGCATGCATTCGTGTGAATGCAACGCTGGCGGGAATGCTCGCAGGCGAGTTTATGAATTATTTAACGCCGCCCGGGGCGGGCCTGCTGACCTTCCTCGGTGACAGAAGCATTCTGGAGCATGCAGAGAAGATGACGGGCTTTCAAAATGAGCTGGAAGATGGCAGACATCTGCTGGCCTGCTTTGAAACGCGTGATGATCCCGAACGGGCAAGAATGCTGCTTAAACAGGCGATCCGTGCGTTTCCCGATGTCCGGGGTATTTATGTGGCAACCGGCAACTCGCTTCCGATCTGTGACGCACTGCGGGAATGCGAGGGAACGGAGCATATTAAGCTGATCGTGACGGATCTGTTTGACGAAATGATCCCATATGTTCAAAATCGCCGCATATGTGCTGCGATTTTTCAGGAACCGGAAATGCAGGGGCAGCAGGCGGTGCTGCAGTGCTACGATTATTTGACAAAGCGCAGGCTTTCCGGCGATTGCCTGATCGAGCCGTCTGTTTTGCTGCGAAACGCGATTCTCCGACAGCTTCATTTGAATGGAACGCGGACTGTTTCACAGCAGAAGCGGACAACGCAGATATAGTTTGAGGTGTGGCGTGCAAAAAGTAACGATAGAAGATATTGCGCGGCTTGCCGGTGTGTCGACGGGAACGGTAAGCAAAGTGATGAACGGAGACCAAACCGTAAAAGACAAAAACCGCATTGCCGTGCAGAATGCGGTCGCAGCACTCAATTACAATGTAAATCGTGCCGCACGGCGATTGGCACATAATCCGATACGGCTCGGAATTTTGTTGCCGGATGTGTTCGATGCATATTTCGACGCTATGGAGCAGGGAATCGCAGGCAGACTTCGCTCCCTTGCGGATTATCGTGTGACCGCGGTTTATAAACGCTATGGAACAGATGAGGATGCGAAAAGCGTTTCTGCATACTTGCGATTTTTTGCGGAAGAAAAAGTTGACGGCATTATTTTAGGGCCGATGCTCAGCAATACGGACGATTCAAGTATTCGCCTGTTCTTACAAAAATGCACGATCCCGGTTGTGCTCGTGCTATCGGACATTCCCGATTCGAATCGCGTATCCTGCGTCAGCGTGGATGCGACGCTTTCGGGACAGCTGGCAGCGGAACTGGCTGTGCTCGCAAGCGGGGAAGGGGCGCAATACGCGGTGCTGGTAGGCGATAGTAATCTGGAAGAACATCGGCTGAAGGCTGCCGCCTTTCGGGAGCGTATCGTGCAGACAAAAGCTGCCGAATCGGATATTTTCCAGACAAAGGACGATCCGCGGATCGCATACCGGATCACGAGCGAATTGATCCGCAGTACGACTGAACCGAAAGTGATCTATGTTGCAACCGGCAACTCTGTAGCGGTATGCAGGGCGATTTGCGATCACGCAAAAGAGCAGGATGTGCGCGTGATCGCGACCGATATCCCAAACGGATTGCTTCCTTTCGTGGAGAACCGAATCGTCATCGGTGTGCTGCATCAGCATTTGGAGCAGATCGGATCAACGGCGGTATATGAGCTGTATCGCTACCTGACGGAAGGTGTCCCGTTCTCGCGTGAAATACGCATTGCACCGAGTTTGCTCCTTCAATCGGCGATCAAGCATCAATTACATATGTAAAATGAATGACCTGAACAAGGCCATTCATTAAAACATAAAAATGAAGCGCTTCATAAATTACAAAAGGAGATAATCATTATGCAAACTGTAAAAATTGGTTTTATCCCGTCCTCGTGGGATTCCTGGAATGGCAGCGCCTTTACCGGCAAGCTTGCGGGGAAAATGCGTGCACGCTGTCTGGAAGTCTTTTACAAAATTCCCGGTATGGAGGTCGTGGTTCCTTCTGAAGAGTTAACAGAGGATGGATGCGTCAGTACGGTTGAAGAAGGAATGAAGGCGGCAGAGCTTTTCCGAAAGGAAAATGTTCAGGGCGTTATCATCGGAAATATGAATTTCGGCTTTGAAACGGCGATCGGTGCATTCCTCTCGGAAATCCGAAAAGATATGCCGGTGCTGCACTTCGCGACGCGCAGCGGCCCGTATTCTCCGCAGGGAAATCGCGCAACTGACACGTGGTGCGGACAATTTATGACCTGTTCGTCTTTGAAACGACGCGGATTCCGCTTTGAGCATATTTTGACATGCGATCCGGAAGAACCGCAGTTTGCGCAGAAAGTTGAGACATTTGTTCGCGCCTGCAACGCGATCTCCCGATTTAAGGGCGCGCGACTGCTTCAGATCGGAACAAGACCGACCGGCTTTGAATCGCAGTTCTTCAGTGAAGAAGACCTGATGCGATGCTTCGGACAAGTGCTTGTGCCGGTGGATCTGGCAACGGCATACGAAGTGATGGACAGCATTCCCGCGGACGATCCCGATGTTCTGCGAATTGCGCAGGAAATACGCGCGGGAGCGGACCTCATCACGGAAGAAACGCCGAATTCCATTGTTAATCAGGCTCGCTTGGAAAAAACGTTGATCACGCTGGCGCAACAGCATCATTGCAAGGTGATCGCATCCAGCTGCTGGGAAAGCTTGCAGCATCGATATAATATTGCCGCATGCTCAACATTCTCAAGACTTAATTCGCAGGGGTATAGTGTTGGCTGCGAAGTGGATGTGATCGGCGCGCTGACCATGTATGTGATGAATTGCTGCGCGCTTGGGCAGACACCCGCTGATTTTATCGACTGGACGGATCTGCACCCGACGCAGGATAATGTATGGCTTGCCTGGCACTGCGGAAATGCTGCGTGTGAGCTGTGCGCGGCGGATTGCAAGAAGCATCTGACAATGAACGAGCGATTGGGACTTTGGAGTCCGAACTGCTATGGCTCCATGGAGTTCAGACTGAAAAACGGCATGGTAACATGCGGTCGTATGGTGGAATATGACGGAAAATTCACAATGTTCTTCGGCAATGGCAAGATCGTGGATATCGGACCTATGGTACGCGGCGCATACGGATGGGTCAAGGTCAATGATATTCGCGATTGGGAAACGAAAATGATCGATTGCGGCGTGATTCACCATGGTGTACTGATCCATGATGAAAAGGTAGCGGATGCATTGGAGATGTTCTGCAAGTTCATGGGGATCGAAGCGGTGCGAGGCGTATAAAATGAGTGTTCTTGGCTTGGATATCGGCACATCTACCTGCAAGGGAGTTGTGCTTGGCGAGAACGGCGACGTGAAAGCGCAGGCACAGTGCAGTTATGCGGCGATGGTGCGTCTCGGAAATGGCGTGGCGGAAATCGTACCCGACTGTTTTGCGCATGGCGCAATGGATGTGATCGCCACGCTTGCGAAGGAAACGCAAAGCGATCCTATTCGTGCCATTGCGGTGAGCTCCCACGGGGAAACGCTGATCCCCATCGGAAGGGACGGGACACCGCGAATGAATGCCATGCTAAGCATGGATCGCCGCAGTAAACCACAGTCCGATGCTCTGATTCGGGAGCTGGGACAGGAAGAAATATACCGCATTACGGGTGCAAAGATGCATCCGCAATTCCCGATACCCAAAATCATGCATATAAAGAGTCAGATGCGGGAAACGGCAAATGAGACGGTCCATTTTGACACGGCCAATGATTATGTTTACCGTATCCTCGGCTGCCCCGGATATATGGATCTTTCTATAGCATCCAGATTCGGAGGCTTCGACATCCGGAAAAAAACATGGTCAGCAAAAATACTGGATGCTGCGGGCATACACGAAAGCCTGCTGTCTGAGCCGGTTTGTGCCGGAACGGTTCTCGGAGAAATACCGCCGGGACTGGCGCATTCTCTCGGCCTGACCGAAAAGGTACTGCTGGTGGCCGGCGGGCACGATCAGCCGTGTGCAGCACTGGCGATCGGCGGCGAAACGGGTGCTTTACCCGTTTCCGCCGGCTCTTATGAATGCGCTGCTCTTTCTGCGGATATTCCGTATAATAACGATCTCGGATTTCGATATGGTCTGAATTCTTACTGCCACGTACTGCCGGAAAAATATGTGACACTGGCGTTCTTTGTTTCCGGAATGATGGTTCAGTGGTATCTGGACACCTTCTGCGCGGAAACGGTACACCGGCTGCACGACGGGATCTATCGGCATCTGGAAAGCGAATTCTCGCCTGATCCGACCGGAATATGCTTTACGCCGCATATTTACGGAAGCATGAACCCCGAATGGTGCGAGTGTGCAACAGCAAAAATCAGCGGTCTGACGGCCAACGCGACCAAAGCGGATCTGTATAAGGCTGTTTTGGAAGGAACGAGCTGTGAACTTGATTTGAATGTACGGGTACTGGAGAAACTCTGCGGAAAAATAGAACGACTGGTAATGTCAGGCGGCGGGACAAAATCGGATGTCTGGATGCAGCTGCGGGCCGACATAACGGGAAAGAATATCGATGCCGTAGAATACGGCGCAGAAGCATCGTGTCTGGGTGCAGCGATCCTTGCGGGAATTGGATGTGGGTACTTTAACTCTGCACAAGATGCGGTTGAAAGAATATCCGGGCCTGTAAAACACTTCACCCCTCGGGCGGGATCGCTGTATGAGAAGCAGAAAAATGCGTATTTGTCCATGCACAGCCCCGGCTTGCTGGATTAAATCGGACGGGAGGTATATCCAAATGGAAAACAACAAACTGACAAAGCAGGAATTGCTGCGATACATGGGCTCGATCGGACAACTGGGAGGCCTGAAAAGGTATACGTTTGCGGAAGGACGTGCAAAGGGAATGGACGCTGTGGACATTGTTACAGGAACGGGGCTGGACTATACCGTTTTGCTCGGACGATGCCTGGATATAGCGTTTGCCAGATACAAGGGGGTTCCCGTCGGCTATATGTCCAAGGCGGAAATCGCTGCGCCGATGTATTTGGAACAGCAGGGGATGGAGTGGCTTCGTAGCTTCCATGCGGGACTGCTCACGACATGTGGCTTTTCCAATGTCGGAAACCCGTGCAGTGAGGAACGGCGTATCTTCGGAATGCAAAGCTATGGGTTGCACGGCCGCCTTTCCAACATTCCCGCAAACGAAATAGCTTGCTTCGGGGCATGGGAAGACGGAAAGTATGTGATGAAGGTACACGGTGTTATGCGACAAAGTGCAGTCCATGGGGAAAATCTGTCCCTTCACAGAACGATAACATCTGTACTGGGAGAAAAGAAGATCCGCATTCACGACGTCATTGAAAATGAGGGGCATACACCGGAGCCGTTCATGCTGCTGTACCACATGAATTTCGGCTATCCGCTGTTGAGCCCGGAGAGCCATCTTCTCATTCGCTCGGATTCTGTAAAAGGAGCGGATAAAACCGCACAGGAAGAAATCGGGGAATATGCACGCTTTCATGAGCCGCGCCATTTGCAGGAGGAACGATGCTATTTCCATGATGTACATGCAGATCCACAGGGAAAAACATGTGTGGCTCTGGTCAATGAGAAGATCGGACTGGGTGTTGCGCTTCGTTATTCAAAAGACGAGCTTTCGTGCCTGACAGAGTGGAAGATGCTGGCGGAAGGCGAATATGTTCTGGGCCTGGAGCCGGGAAATATCAATCCGATCGGGAGAGCAGAAGCCGAAAAGCGCGGTCAATTGACATATCTGGATCCCGGGCAGGTGCATCAGACGACGATAGAATTGGAGATTTTGGACGGCTCGGAAGAAATCCGGGCCATACGGGATGAGATACAGGGGGCAATGCAATGAAAACGATGAAATTTGGAATAATCGGCTGCGGGCTTATGGGAAGAGAATTCGCCAGTGCTGCGTTGCGCTGGGCACATTTGCAGCAGGATATTACCAAACCGGAGATCATCGGGGTATGCGACACAAATCCGAACTCTTTTCAGTGGTTCGATAAGGCGTATCCAAACCTGAAATACCATTTTACGGATTATCGTGATTTGCTGGCCTGCGAGGACATTCAGGCGATCTATTGTGCGGTACCGCATGTACTGCATCAACAGGTTTACTGCGATATCATCCGTGCGGGGAAACACCTGATGGGGGAAAAGCCGTTTGGAATGGATAAGGCGCAAAATGACAGGATCTTGCAGGCGCTGCAAGAGCATCCCGAGGTTTTTTGCAGATGCGCCAGTGAATTCCCCTTTTTCCCGGCATGTCAGCGCGTGATCGCATGGGCGAGGGAAGGAAAACTCGGGCAGATCATAGAGGTCAAGGCGGGCTTTAACCATGCCAGCGATCTCGATCCCAATAAGCCCATAAACTGGAAACGGCGCAACAGCGTAAACGGCGTATATGGTTGCATGGGCGATCTGGGCCTGCATACGCAGCATGTTCCGTTTGCGCTTGGCTGGATACCGGAAAGCGTTTACGCGGTTTTGAGCAATATTATCACGCAACGCCCGGATGGGAAGGGCGGCGTGGTCGCGTGTGACACATGGGACAACGCCACTCTGCTGTGCCGCGTCCGACAGGAGGATTACGTATTCCCAATGATGCTGGAAACAAAACGCATTGAACCGGGTGCGACAGATCAGTGGTATTTGAAAATCAACGGTACGAAAGCATCCGTCCGTTTTACATCGGAAGACCCGGACGCGTTCCATTACCTGTATGCGGATGGGCCGCTGCAATCCTGGAACAGGGTGCTGGTCGGTTCCCGTACCCTGTTCCCGACGATTACGGGAGAAAACTTTGAGTTCGGTTTTTCAGACTCGATTTTACAGATGTGGGCAGCCTATATGGCGGAACTGGATGGAAATGCGCCTGCGTTTGGCTGCGTTAAGCCGGAACATACGCATATGTCGCATGCGCTGATCACGGCTGCACTGCAGGCCGACAAAGAGCAACGTGCCGTCAAGGTCGAATATTGAAAGGGGTATCACAATGAGAAAACTTATATTAGAGGCACCGTATCAACTTCGCATGACGCAGGCACCCATCCCGGAGCCTGCTGCGCGGCAGGTGCGTATCCGCATCTGCAAAATCGGGATTTGCGGCTCGGATCCGACCATATATAAGGGACTGCACCCCTATGTGACCTATCCGATGGTACCCGGACATGAGCTTTCCGGTGTGATCGATGCGGTAGGAAGTGAGGTTTCCGAAGAACGGATCGGACAACGTGTCACGGTGATCCCGCATAAGGTGTGCGACCACTGTGAAGCGTGTAAGCACGAGATCTATAATTTCTGTGAAGAACTGCAGTGCACAGGTGCTGAGACAGACGGTGGAATGTGCGATTATTTTTGCATTGACGCAAAGATGGCCATTCCGATCCCTGACACGATGACATTGGAACAGGCGGCACTGGTAGAGCCTGCCTGCGTAGCCTACCACGGAGCAAAGCGCGGCAATATTCAAAAGAATGACCGCGTGCTCATTGTGGGAGCCGGACCGATCGGCGTATTTTGCATGCAGAGCTGCTTTGCCTTGGGCGCGAAAGAAGTTTACATCGCCGATATGGATCCCGCTCGCTTGGAGCTTGCGCGTTCGCTCGGTGCAAGCGGTGTGATCGAGGCAAATAAAGAAGACCTGCGGCAAGGCCTGCTTCGCCTGACCGGAGAGGAAAAGTGCATCGATGTGTTTTACGACTGCGTCGGTGAAAAGGGGACGGTTTTCAACAACATCCTGTCGGTTGCCCGCAGAGGAAGCCGCATTGTTGTCATCGGCGTTTTGCAGAAGGAATTCCACATTCCGCTTCTGCCGGACTTTGTGCAGCATGAGCTGTCTCTGTCGGGAACAACGATGTATGTGCCGCAGGATTATCGGGATATGCTTGCACTTATGGGCAAGGGAATTATCCGCACGGATGGGATCGTATCGCATCACTATTCTTTGAAAGAGGTCCCGCAGGTGCTGGATATGATCGTAAATCGTCGGGAGAAAACATTCAAGGTGATCATCGATGTACAGCAGCCGTGATAGAAAGCGGGAAACCTGCCGGGAGCTGCCGGAGGACATCGCGCGGGGGATCCGCAGGGATATTCTGGACATGGTGTACTGTGCGGGCTCGGGACACCCGGGAGGCAGCCTGTCTGCTGTGGAAATAATGACACAGCTTTACTTTTCGGAAATGCGCATCGATCCCGAAAATCCAAACTGGCCGGAACGCGACCGTTTTATACTCTCCAAAGGACATGCGACACCGGTATATTATGCCGTGCTTGCCAAAAGAGGCTATTTTCCGGTAGAAGATCTGCGCGGATTTCGCGGATTCTCTTCGCATTTGCAGGGGCATCCGAACTGCAACACCACACCCGGGGTGGATGTCAGCACAGGCTCTCTGGGACAGGGATTATCGGTGGCTGTCGGCATCGCACTCGGAGCAAAGATCCAAAAGAGAGCGTATCGCGTTTATGTATTGGTTGGGGACGGGGAGCTTCAGGAGGGGCAGGTTTGGGAAGCACTGCAATTTGCGGGCAACCATCAGCTGGACAATCTGACGGTGATCGTGGACAACAACCACATCCAGAGCGACGGAACGCTGCTTGAGGTCAACTCACCTTACCCGATCGACGCGAAAATTCGGGATTTCGGTCTGGAAGTGCTGGAAATAGACGGGCATGACTTTTCACAGCTGGAGGCGGCTTTTGCACTGGCTCGTGCGAGGAAAGGGAAACCGACGGCGATTTTGGCACAGACCGTAAAGGGGAAGGGGATCCCGTTCATGGAGAACCGCGCTGTTTGGCACGGAAAGGTACCGAATGAGGCGGAATATCAAAGCGCGATCGATGCGCTGGCACACATACGGGAGGTGAACACAAAATGAAAAAAGCAGTCATGTACGGTGCGGGCAACATCGGCCGAGGGTTCATCGGTGCCACGCTGAGTCGGTCTGGATATTACGTAACCTTTGTTGACGTTGCGGAGCAGATCGTCTGTGCATTGCGTGACAATGGGAGCTACCCGGTGCGGTATGTTTCCGACGGAGATTATGAGGAGATCAGGATCGAGAATGTCACGGCGATAGACGGAAGAGATTCTGTGGCTGTAGCAGAGGCGATCGCGCAGTGTGACATTCTGGCAACAGCTGTAGGCAGCCGTGTACTTGAACGAATAGCGCCGAATATCGTGCAGGGACTTCGGGCAAGATGGCAAAAGACAAGGGAGCCACTGAACATTCTGATTTGCGAAAACCTGAACAATGCGGATAAAGCGCTGGAAGCGCTGCTGAAGCAGCATATGACGGCGGATGAACAGATCATGCTGGATAAATATGTCGGACTTGTTGAAACCTCCATCGGGCGCATGGTCCCTGTTCAGACAGAACAAATGAGGGCAGGTGATCCGACCCGTGTTTGTGTGGAAAGGTATGGATATTTACCGACAGACAGGGCAGCATTTAAGGGAGAAATCCCGCAGATCAGCAATATGATCCCGTTCACACCGTTTGACTTCTATATAAAGCGCAAGCTTTATATCCATAATATGGGTCACGCGTGCTGTGCATATTTGGGCGGCTATGAGGGGCGAAAATATGTATACCAGGCGATCGATAATCCCGAGATACTGGGAATCGTGCAAAATGCAATGCTGGAGAGTGCGATCGCGCTTCACAGATGCTATGCAGTGGAACTGAATGAATTGCTTACGCACATTACAGATCTGCTGGGGCGCTTCCGCAATTCGGCGTTGCAGGATACCTGCAAGCGAGTCGCGGCCGACCCCGCGAGGAAGCTCGGGAAAAACGATCGGCTGATCGGAGCAGCTCTGCTTTGCCTGCGGGAAGGGGAAACGCCCGCTTATATAGCAGTCGGTGCAGCGGGAGCGCTATACCGCTACCTGCAGGAGACAGGGGAAGAACAGACGGAGCAAGCGGCGACGAAGACGCTGCTCCAACTGACCGGGCTGCCCGCGGAACATACATTGGTCGTGCTGATTATGAAAATGTACAGACTCTTTATGGAGGGCGAAGAACTGGAAAGCATACGGCATGCTGCGCAAAAAGAAAAGAGCGACAGCATATCGAATGTGATATAGGCGTGCCGAAAAAAGGTAAAGCGCCGGGAGCTCCGGCGCTTGCGGTGTGAAATTCAGCTATCGGTTTTGCTTTGCTGGTTGATGTGATACTGATCGACATTGGAGCGCATCACGATTTGCGGGGTGATACGAACGGTGTCGCTCAACGGTTCTCCGCACAGGAACTTATACATGCTGGCGACGGCTTTGCGACCCTGAAGAAACGGATTTTGAAAAATAGTAGCCGTGACGACACCACACTCCAGAGGCTCCTTCAGCTGGGGATAAAGATCTGTGGTGATGACGGTAACACGCTTATCTCGATTCAATTCCATCAAAAGCGGACATGCGGTAACAGAACTGGCGGATGCGATGTACAGACCGTCATAAGGTGGCTGCTGATTGAAAATATTGACCAGCTGCTGCTCGACAAGCTGCGGACAGTCCATATGTTCGTAAACGTCAGAGACGGCGAAAGGGGAACGCTCGGATTCGGCCATAAATCCCGACAGACTTTGGCGATGGGAGTGGATGGAGCTGCTTCCCGTTAAAATAGCGACTCGGCTGCCTGAAGCGGAAAAGGATAACAGGGATGCTGCAATGCGGCCTGCGCAATTGCCATCGGATGTAACAAAAGCCTTCCTGTTCGAAATAGGGATATCATTGACAAGACAAACGAGCGGGATGTCGGCTTCCTGCGTAGCCTGAAGTGCGGAAAGACAGCGTCGGTGAGAACCGGAGAGAAAAAGGATGATCCCGTCGTATTTCTTGCGGACGAAAAGGAACAGCAGATCATTGATCTGATCGGAGCATTCCTCGGCGTTGACTGGAGGGAGCATATGAATGTCACCGAAGATGTTGTACTGACGCAAAGACTCGAATTCATACGATATCCCCGCATGAATTTCTTCCAAAAAGGGAAGAACGGGACAGCAAAGAATGACACCGATCATTTTCGGCGTGCGGCTCAATCCCTGCGCGGTCTGATTTAGCTTAAAGTTCATTTCGGAAGCCTTTTGCAGTACTCGCTCCTTGGTTTCGTTGCTGATACGGCCTTTGTTGTGAAGCGCACGGTAGACAGTTCCAACGGAGATATTCAGTGATTCGGCAAGGTCATAGATAGTAGGCTGCTTTTCGATCATAGAGCGCTCCTTTTGGATTTTTTTGGAAATATATACCTATTATAACTGAAATGCGGAAAAATACAACCGATTTTTTCGAAAAATCTACTGAAAAACCGAGTGATACGCGATGGCCTGATAGGGGTGAGCTAAAAACGTTTATAAAAATTGCATAAATACCATTGACAAATTCGAAATAGAAGTATATAATATGCGCATAAGCGTTATCGGCGACGCGTCTTTTCACTAAAGCGTTACCGATAACGCGACAAGAAAGGAGCGCATGGCTATGGAGCAAACGCATGAACTTCGCTGCCGGATCATTGATGCGTGTCGATGGTTGCGGGAGCAGGGACTCGTTTTCGGAACCTGGGGCAATATCAGTGTCAGGACGCAGGATGGGAATATTTTGATCACACCCTCAAAGGTCGATTACTATGAAATGACACCGGATGATCTTGTGTTGCTCTCGCCTGACGGGGATGTTCTTGCAGGGCATCGTATTTCCACAAGTGAGCGGGAGATCCATCTCGGCATCATGCGCACACGTCCGGACATCCATGCGATCATCCACACGCATTCGCCCTACGCTATGGCATGCGCGGCCGGGAATGATCCTGTTCCGCCCTTTTCCGAGGAGATCTGCCAGCTGATCGGCGGCGCGATCCCGCTGACACGCGAGTTCGTTCAGTCGTCCGAGCATGTCCGTCTTGGCCGTGTTACGGTCGAATCTTTGACACAAGCCAATGCGATTTTAATTCGCAATCACGGCCCCGTCTGCTTTGCCAGAAACCTGGAAGAAGCTAAGGTGACCTGTCAGGTCGTGGAAAAGTCCTGCAAGATCTTTATGCACCTTCGTGCAGCAGGTGCGTTCAATACGATACCGGATGAGTTCGTCTCAAGCGGAAGAGATTATTTTCTGCATGCATACGGGAAGACTTGATTCATTTTCATTGGAGGTCAGTACATGCGCGTTGTAACTTTGGGAGAAATGATGATCCGCCTCATGCCGAAGGGGAATCTTCGCATAGAGCAGGCAAGTGAATTTGATGCGTTTTACGGTGGAGACGAGTCGATCGTAGCGGTATCGCTTGCCAGATTTGGCTTGCAAAGCCGATATATTACAAAGCTGCCCCTGAATCCGCTCGGGCAGATCGCACTCGGCAAGCTTCGAGAGCAGGGCGTTGATACGAGCTGTATCGTTCGGGGTGGAGAGCGACTGGGATTGAATTTTTATGAAAACGGTGCATCCATGCGCCCGTCAAAGGTCATTTATGACCGCAAGCACTCGGCCATATCGGAAGCAAGCGCCGATGAATTTGACTTCGATGCTATTTTCCGCGATGCAGACTGGTTCCATGTTGCGGGAATAACGCCCGCGATCAGTGACAGCGCCGCGGAACTCGTTTCACAGGCAGTCAAAGCGGCTAAAGAGCATGGCCTGACCGTCAGCGTTGACCTGAATTATCGCAGTAAGCTCTGGAGCCCCGAAAAAGCACAGAGCGTGATGATCCCGCTGATGGAGTATACGGATGTACTTATCGGAAACGAAGAGGATGCGGAAAAATGCCTTGGCTTTAAGGCGGGAGACACGGATGTGTCGAATGCTGCGCTGGATATTTCGGGGTATGAGGATTGCTTCAAACGGTTGAAAGAGCGATTCGGATTCCGCTTTATCGCATCGACTCTGCGGGAGAGCCATTCGGCATCGGACAATGGCTGGTCGGCACTTCTTTATGACGGAAATGCGTTTTATCATACCAGAAGCTATGACATCCATCTTGTTGACCGTGGCGGTGGCGGAGCATCCTTTGCTGCGGGCCTGATCTACAGCCTGTTGCAGGGGTATGACATGCAAAAGGCCGGAGAGTTCGCCGTGGCAGCTTCTGCATTGAAGCAGACGATCGCCGGTGACTTTAACCTGTCAACGTTAGATGAGGTAGAACAGCTGATGAACGGAAATACATCCGGGCGCGTTCAGAGATAAGGAGGCTTGGCCATGATCGTAGACCACATTTCAAATCGGGAAAAATATGCGTTTCTCGGTGCGGATTTTACGGCAGCATTACAATTTTTTGCGGAGATCGGTACGGAGCCGTTGAAAAAAGAGGACATTCGGCTTGAAAATGCGGACGTTTTGGTCAAAGTGCGCCCGATGCTGACAAAGCCTGCATCGGCATGTGCATTTGAAGCCCATAGGGAGTATGCGGACATCCATTATCTGGCATACGGTGTGGAGAAGATCGGCTATGCGCCGGTGCAGCTGCTGCATGAGATGTCTTATGATGCACATAAGGATGCGGCTGCGCTGGAGGGAACAGGAGATCTGATCACGCTGCATCCCGGCTATTTCATGATAACGTTTCCGCAGGATGCGCATATGCCCTGCGTTGCGGGCGCAGAACCGGAAGAGATCGGAAAAATGATCGCAAAAATTAAAGTCTGAGAAAGGAATACGATTATGCGAAAGGACGATCAATCTCTGAAAGAGTATGTGGTGCAGCAGACGAAATCAACGGGAATTCTCCCTTGCATCAAATTGCACCATAAGGATGACTATATTGCCTATGCACAGGCCATGTACGACGGCGGTGCAAGAGTTGTGGAGGTCACGATGACGACACCCGGCGTGCTGGAAGCGGTGGAGGCGATCTCGTCGCATTTCGGCGATGAAATGCTGGTGGCGGCGGGTACCGTATTAGATGCTGCTTCTGCAAGAGAAGTGATCCTGCACGGCGGAAGCATCATTGTTAATCCCTGCGTGATCGACGATGTGATCGATGTTGCAAATCGTTATAATGTGCCGGTATTCAGTGGCGCGTTTACGGCGACCGAGGTATTTACCGCGATGCGCAAGGGCGCGACGATGGTCAAAATCTTCCCGGGTGCATTGGGCGGGCCGAAATACATGACTAATCTTAAAATGGTTTTCCCCGAGGTGAATTTGATCCCATCCGGCGGCATCACACCGAATAATGCAGCAGAGTTCATTCGCTGCGGTGCCTGCGCGGTGTCGGGCGCAAGAACCTTTATGGATCATGAACGTATTGCAAAGGAAGGCCTGGGGTGCGTTACAGAGCAGGTGCGCAGGTTCGTGGACATTATTGCCGAAGCAAAACGAGACATTCCGATCATCCCCTGAATGCAACAGGAGGGAACCATATGATGGTATTTCAGGCGCTTGAGCCAAAGCGCGGCGCATTTACAAACATACCGATTCCCGTACCGACTGACGATCAAATTCTGGTTCGCGTCAGCTACTGCGGCGTTTGCGGAACGGATTACGATCTGTTTTCGGGCGAGAGCAGCTTTGTCAAAGATGGGCTGGCAACTTTCCCTATTCGTTTAGGGCATGAGTGGTCCGGAATCGTTACGCAGGTCGGTCCGAATACAAAACGACTTCACGTCGGGGATCGCGTGGTTGGTGATAACTATGTCAGCTGCGGGATTTGCGAGGCGTGCTGTCGCGGCGACTATAACCATTGCACCGGCAGAAGCCATGTCGGAACGATCGACCCGTGCTGGCCCGGTGCCTATGCGGAGTATTATCTGGTGCCTGAGCGCCATGCATATCGCATTGCCGATCATGTTCCGCTGCGGGATGCGGCACTTTGCGAGCCGCTTTCGGTTGCATACGGCGGGATCAAGAAGATGGATATTACATCCGATACGATCGTTGCCGTGATCGGGACAGGATCCATTGCTATGTCTGCGGCAGCTCTTGCTTTGAACCGCGGCGGAAAAGTCTATGTGATCGGGCGAAACCCGTTTAAGCTGCGCGTCGCGGAAAAACTCGGCGTACATGGGATCATCGACTGTACACAGGGAAGCGTTGCACAGGAACTGGAGCATTTGACCGGAGGTAGACTGGCTGACTGTATTTTGGAATGTTCCGGAAATCCTGTGATGGTTGACGAGATCATTAAGATCGCTACGCCGAAGGCTAAAGCCACGCTTCTCGGATTTTACAATGAGAAACCGAGGGAAGTGGATTTCAGCGCATTGGTCGCAAAAGAGCTGACCCTTGTGGGGGTCATGGGAGAATACGGAAATCTGGAAGCTGTTTCTAAAATCATGGCAGAGCACGATTTGAAGCTTTCCAATATCATAACGGGGGAAGTGCCGTTTGAACGATGCGGCGAAGCGCTCCTACCGCAAGACCATAGTAAGATCATTAAGACGATCGTTCGTATCGCAGGAGAACAGTGATGAAAGTTGCAATTTTAGGTAAACAAAATCCAAGATATTTCCGTGAACTTATGGCGAGCGCTTTGCGCGATGCAGGCCATGATGTGGATATCGCAGATATGCCAAGCAGAACATTTCTGGATTATGCAGACGATTTGAAGCATTATGATGCCCTGATTACCTGCGGTGAAAAGATTCCCGCGCAGGCAGTTCGCGCTTTGGCATTGGGAAATGTCAAGCTGATTTCCCGATGGGGCGTCGGCACGGACGAGATCGATAAGGCAGAGGCTGCAAAATGCGGTATCGCCGTGTGTAATGCGGCAAACTCGCTGTCGGTGGCTGTTGCGGAGTGCGCAATTGCCATGATGATCAATCTTCTGCGTGAATTCCCCGCGCGTGATGCGTCCGTCAGAAAGGGCGATTGGAGCTGGTTTTTTGAGGGTCGCATGAGCCGTCAGCTGGAAGGAAAAACCGTGGGACTGATCGGCTTCGGAAACATTGCCAAGGCACTTGCGAAAATGCTGGGCGGGTTTGACTGCAATATAATTGCCTGCGATGAATACTACTGGGATGCAGCGGCAGCCGAGCAGCTTCATGTTGAAAAAGTGCCTATGGAGAGGATCATCGAGACGGCGGATGTGATCAGCCTGCATGTAGCCGCTTCTGCGGATACGATCAACATGGTCGATCGGGCATTTTTGGAGAAAATGAAGCCGTCTGCTATATTGATCAACACTGCGCGCGGTGCGCTTGTGGACGAAGAAGCGCTTGCATGGGCTCTGAAAAACGGACAGATCGCAGCGGCAGGCCTGGATGTTTTCAGACAGGAGCCTCCGAGCGCGGACAATCCCCTGCTAACGCTGGAAAATGTTATGCTTTTGCCGCACTCCGGTGCCGGTTCCAATGAGTGTCTGGAAAAATCTTCGGCTATGGCATCCGGAAACGTGATCGATTTTTTTGCGGGGAAAAAGGTAAAAACCATACTGAACCCGGATTATGCGATGCACGCACGCCCGTAAGCGGTTGCGCGGAACACAGCGGCAATGATCAAATGATGTACGAAATAAACCGTTTCAGACGATAGGACAGGAGAAATTTCATGGAACTGGCAGAAAGAATTTTGACGCTTTCCGTGCAGAGCGGACATGTTGGCGTGTTTTTTCTCGGGCAGGCGGGTTTTGTACTGAAATCTTCACAGGGTACATTGCTTGCAATCGATCCGTATTTATCCAACTGTTGCGAGCGATATTTCGGTTTCAAACGGCTTATGCCGCAGTTGCTTCTGCCGGGAGAGGTTGAATTTGACTTTATTGTAACGTCGCATGCACATTTTGACCATTTTGACGTTGACAGTATCCCGCTCCTGCTGGCCAATCGAAAAACTGAATTGATCACGGCGGCTGACGGTATAGAGCAATGCGAGCGGCTGGATATTCCTTCGCAACGGTATACTGTTCTGCGGGCGGGCGACAGCGTATGCGCACAGGACTTTACCGTTCATGCTACGGACTGCGATCACGGAGAGCTTGCACCGGATGCGGTGGGGCTGTATATCGAGTGCGACGGAAAGAAGTTGTATTTTGCGGGAGATACCTGCTATCGGAAGGATATCGCATGGCAAATGTCTCGGCTTAGCGTTGATTTTGCTGCTGCGCCGATCAATGGCGCATTCGGAAATATGAACGCCGAAGAGGCGGCAGAGTTTTTCAAGATCGTTCGACCGAAACTTTGCGTGCCGTGCCATTACTGGAACTTTGCGCAGCATTTGGGAGACCCCGACGCATTTATCAGAGCAATGCAAGCGCCCGACGCGCCCGATCATTGTCTGATGCGTCCCGGTGAGGCCCTTATTATTTAAATCTGACAAGAACTGGAGGTGAAACTGTAATCGACTGGCAAATACCCGATGCCCCTGCAAACAAAAACTATGATAAATACAAAAAACGGGAGGAACTCAAGATGAAACGAAATGTATGTGCGCTTTTGCTGGCGGTTTTGCTGGTAAGCCTTGTCCCTGTGGCTGCGTTTGCCAACACAGTCGACGGGCAGGAGATTGCTTTTTCCGACTGGTCCAATGCCGGATTCGGCAGCTGGAAGGAAGAAGACGAGGGAGTTCTTGCTCCCGCAGAATTGACGGACTTTACGCTGCTTCGCCTGGAAAAAGAACTGGGCGAATCGTATACCATCGATTTGGATGTAAAACAGGATGATCTGGACTCCGGTTGGCAGACCATCAACATCGGTTTTGAGGTCAATGCGGGTGAGAACTTCACGCAAAGCGGTTTTACGCTGGATCTGCATAATGCAGGCGTTGCGCGCGTGATAATCTATTCTTCCGCGAATGCGGGAGCGGGCACGCAGGGCAGCTACGATAACCCCTATGGCGGCAATCTGACTTATTCTCCCAATACAGAGTGGAGACATGTTCAGATCCGGCGTGAAGGCAGCGCCTTTACCGTTGTGATTGATGAAGATCCCGCACAGACGATCTCCTTTGAATGCGACAGCGTTTCCGGTGGGCACCTTGTCATCGGTGCGGTCGGTTGCAGAAATGTCAGCTATAAGAATGTCACGATCAAAACAGCATCCGAAAGTTCCCCCGAACCGGATGACGAGCCTGCGAGCGATACCGGTGATTCCGTGCATGTGATCGCAATGGTGGCCGCGCTTGCACTGATCGGTTTCTGCACTGTTTCGGCGGTCAATACGAAAAAACAGAAAGAGATCTGACCGATATCTGCGTGAAGCTGACCGGAGGTCACGCCCGGCGGCATGAATATTGTGGGTAAAAGTTACATGGACAAACCGCGAATAGGAGGATACAGAAAAATGAAGCGAATGGCAGCTCTGATCATGGCAGCACTGCTTGTGCTGACTTGTACGACTATTGTGAGTTTTGCTACTCCCGCCGATAACACATATAATGGCGAACAGATCGACTTTTCCATGTGGACGAATGCGGCGTTTGGCGGATGGGAGCAAAAGGAAGACGGCACGATTTCCCCGACGGAATTGACGGACTTTACGCTCCTGCGATTTGAGAAGAACCTTGGCAATGAATACACCGTTGAGCTGGATGTCAAGCAGGAAGATCTGGACTCCGGTTGGCAGACCATCAATATCGGCTTTGACGTAAAAGAAGGCGAGAACTTTACGCAAAGCGGATTGACGCTGGATCTGCACAATGCCGGTGTTGCCCGCATCATCAACTACGGAAGCGCCAATATGGGTGCATCCAAAGAAGGCAGCTACGATAACCCTTACGGTGGCAATATGGGTTATGAGCCCAACACCGAATGGACGCATGTCAAAATCGCGCGCAAGGGCGCGGACTTTACCGTGACGATCAATAACGGCACCGAGATCACGACATCGTTCCAAACGGAAGAATATAACGGCGGATATCTGGTGCTCGGTGCAGTGGGATGCCGTATGGTTTCGTACAGAAATATTCAGATTACCAGTACGGAGACCTATCTTGAAATCGAAGAAGACCCTCGTGCCATTCAGGAGGAAACGGAAGGCGGCGTGAATACCTGCTTCGGCGAAGCGATCACGCTGGATGACTGGTCGGCGACAGGAGACAGCGAATGGCTGGAGGAAAACGGCATTTATTACACAAAGGAGCTGGCGGAGTACAGCGTTCTGACGCTCAACAGAGATCTTGGAAAAACCTATACCATTGAATTGGATGTTCGGCAGCATCAGGTTTCTACCGGATGGAACTGCATCAACATTGGCTTTGATGTGAACGAGGGCGAGGATCTGACTACGAGCGGCCTTACGATCGATTTGCATAATGCAGGTGTCTGGCGCATCATCGACTTTAAGGACAGAAATAATAAGGATGTTGCGATCGGCAACTATGATAATCCGTTCGGCGGAGATGACTGGACATACAGCTGTACGACGCAGTGGATGCATGTGACGATCGAGCGAATGAACAGCTACTATAATGTCACGATCAACGACGGAACAGAGAAGACAATTCGCTTTGAAACGGACGCGTATAATGGCGGACATCTTTGCATCAGCTCGGTCGGCAAACGTGATATCATGTTCAAGAACATACAGATCGTAAGCGAAGTTACATCCATGGCACCGGATGAACCGACTTATCCTGAAAGCATCGGCTCAACGCAGTACACATTTGCCGGAAATTCCTTTGGAGAATGGGCTACTACGGATGGCTGGACTGCAAATGGCAATACCCTGTCTGCATCTGCGTCGGATACGGAGCAGATCGCACACCTCGACCTTGAGACGATGAGAAACTTCAAGCTTTCTCTGAACTATGAAGTGCTTGATGCGAACGGCGGTGCTTTCGGAATTGCATTCCGAAAGAAATCCGGTGGTGCGTCCTATCAGGGGATCGGCTATTCTCTGATTTTTAAATCGAGTGAAGACGGCAATACCATGACGCTGGCCGACTATACGACAAGCGGCGCGGCCGGGCTGGACGGAATGGCGCATGAATTCGAGCTGGCCGGTAACGTAACGCTGACCGCATCGGGAAATGAGTTCTGCGTCTGGCTGAATGACGAACTGATCCTGAATGTGACGAGCAATTCGTATGCATTTGGTTCTATCGGTTTGTTTGCCGAAAATTGCTCGGTTGCTTTCTCCGATATCAAGCTGACATCGGATGCGCTGTTGCCGGATGTCGTTTGGAGTGCGATCGATGCCATTAATGATGGAACGGGGATCTCACCTGAAATGCAGGCACAGCTGGCCGAGCTGACGGAGTTTGAACGGAGCCTGATACCTTCCAATATTTTGACACAATTCGACGCTGCGAAGGGGAATCCCGGTGATTACACCTGGCTCTATATTGGCGTGGGTGCAATCGTAGTGTTGGCTGTTGCAGTGGTGTGTATTGTGGTTGCCAAAAAGAAAAAAGACAAAAAATGATCGGGATCCACACAATTCTTCCAATGAGGAACTATACATGAACAAAGGAAATGTTAGGAGAATCCTGGCAGTAGTACTGACAGTGCTGATGCTATCCGGCTGTGTAGTTGGCGGAACTGAAACATCGGATCCGCAACAGACGGCACAGAGCTGGCTCGATCATCGCACAACGACCGTTGACTTCGCCCTCGGCGATTCCACACGTCAGAATCAGGAACTGGCACGGGAGCTGTTTGAGCAGTTCCAACGGCAGCCCCCGATAGACTTTCTCTACGATGATCGGCGTTTTTCGGAGAATTTGAATGAATGGGACAAGATGACTGAGCAGGACTCGCTTTCCAGCACGATCGTGTATACCCACAAGGAGACGAAGCTCTCTGTCATCATGACGCTGAAGATCTTCGAAGATTCAAGCGCGGTGGAATGGAGCACGCGCATTCGAAATGACGGTGCGCAAAACAGCCTTGTTGTGAAAGACCTGCATACGATGAGCCTGAAGTTTGAGACGAAGGGAAATGCGCGGTTGTTTTACACGCTCGGCGGTGAAGACAATGAAACGGCGTTTGTTCCATATACAGTCAATCTGAAAAACGGAGAGAACATCAGCCTATCTTCAAAGGGTGGACGTTCATCGTCCGGTGTGATGCCGTATTTTAACCTCTATACAGGGAGCAACAGTGGTTACATCGGTGCGATCGGCTGGAGCGGACAATGGACGCTGCTGACCTCCAGAAGTGACAATGCCGTTTTCGTGGAAGCGGGAATGTCGCAGACACAGTTCTACCTGGAGGCCGGCGAAAGTGTCATGGCACCGACATCCATGCTCGTGCCGTGGAGCGGTGACGCACAGGAAGCGCATAATGACCTTCGTCGGCATATGCTCTACCATCATACGCAAACGATGAGCGACGGATCTATTCCGCTCGGGCCGATCAGCTACGGTGTCTGGGGAGGGGAAGGATATGACATGATCCTCTCTCAGGTCAAGGGCATTACCAATCGAGAACTGCTCTATGACATTCTCTGGATTGATGCCGGCTGGAATGGTGACGGGTCGAAGATCAGCCAAAGCACATTCGATTCGGCATGGGGCGAAAATGTCGGAACGTGGGACGAGATCGATTCGCTGTATCCAAACGGTCTTAAAGAAGTATCGGATTTCTGCCATGAGAAAGGAATCGGAATGCTCCTGTGGTTCGAGCCGGAACGGGCATTTAAGGGCACGCAGCTGGTGACAGAGCATGAACAATGGTTTTTGGGATCCGATAAATCCAATGCACTGTTCAACCTGGGCAATGAAGATGCATGTGACTGGCTGATCGAATACATTTCCGGTTTGATCGAAGAATATGGCGTGGATATTTACCGCCAGGATTTTAATATGGAGCCGCTGAGTTATTGGCAGGCTGCAGATGAAGAAAATCGAAAAGGCATAACGGAAATGAAGTACATCGAAGGCCTGTATCGTTTCTGGGACGGACTTCTGGAACGATGCCCCGGTTTGATCATTGATAACTGTGCCTCCGGTGGAAGACGGCTTGACTTTGAGCTGCTGGGACGTAGTGTTTCGCTGTTCAGAAGCGACTATGTCTGCTACACAACCACGGCTAATGCAGAGGCCAATCAGATGCAGATCTATGGATCCAGCTTCTGGCTGCCGCTGTCCGGCACATCGTCCATGGGGCGAACAGACAGTTATAATTTCCGCTCGACCTATGGGTTTGCCGTGCAAACGCCGAATATTCTTTCCAAGTACGCAGAACAGCTTGAACTTAATCAGGAGCTTCTGAAGACGCGGGAGTATTTTTACGGCGACTACTATCCCCTGACGGGCTGTACTGCCGATGAAACCGGGTGGTTTGCCTATCAGATGAACCGAACGGACTGGAATTCTGGATTTGTGTGCGCCTTCCGGCGACTGCGTGCAGAGGATGATACACTTATCGTGAAGTTGTCCGGATTGCAGGAAGATACGAACTACATTGTAACGATATCCGATACCGGAGAACAATTCTATGCGTCCGGTGCAGAGTTGATGAAATCCGGTATGAGCATTTGCATCGAGCGTGCGAAGGACAGCAGAATGATCTACTATCAGGCAGCATAATGCGGGGGTTGCAGTATGAGAAGGCTACTATGTATTTGCATGTCCTTCGTCCTGCTCCTTGGCTGGATGCTTGCGGGATGCACAGAGGAAACGATACCGACCATGAACAACTTGACGACGAATCAAAATGAACCCATGTTCTCCTTCACTTACGGGGGACGGGAATTCAGAAGCCTTGCGAAGGATTGGGACTTTTCGTCCACGACGCAGAAGGAGAATGCATACACACTGGAAACCGCAGTGTGGCTGGATCCTAAAACAGGGCTGCAAATCACGATCGAGACGAAGCGGTGGGATGACGGTACGGCAGAGTGGGTCGCACATCTGGAAAATACGGGGAGCAGTGACAGCTGGTTGATCGCGGATTTCCAGATCGCCGATTTTACGATCCCCATGGAAGAAACGCAGAATGTTACTCTGAGCTATTCTAAGGGGACGGACATTCGAGCGGATGATTTTCTGCTCGTTGACCGCGAGATACAGACCGACGACAGCGTTTCCCTTACTCCCAGCGGGGGACGCTCGTCTTCCGGTGACTGTATGCCGTATTTCAATCTCCACACAGCAGATGCAGGCTATCTGATCGCGATCGGCTGGACGGGACAATGGCAGGCACAGTTTGAACGCACTTCGGATCATGTTCGCGTGCGCACCGGAATGGAGACAACGCGTTTTGTGCTGTATCCCGGTGAGACTGTACGGACACCTTCTGTGACTGTTATGCCGTGGAACGGTACGGAAACAGGCAGCTATAACCAATGGCGGTCGCATATGCTCAGCTATCATACGCCAAAGGATGAAAACGGGAATACGGTGACACTGCCTGTCACGCATGGCTCATGGGGCGGAGACGGCACGGAGCTGCTTAAGAGTACGATCAACTTCATTCAGTCACAGGGGTATAACTATGATGCTCTCTGGGTAGATGCAGGCTGGTTCGGTGAGGAAAGCCGTCACAGCACAGATCAATACGGTGACGCATGGCAGAAAAACACGGGAGACTGGTATTACAACACTGCCTTGTATCCAAACGGGCTGAAGGAAGTCAGCGATGCAGCGCACGAGGCAGGAATGGATTTCCTGCTATGGTTTGAACCGGAACGTGCATGGTGCGACAGCTGGGTCGTTCGCGAGCATCCCGAATGGTTTTTGACTACAGGAAAAACCACGAATACCAGTTTCCTGTTTAACATGGGAGATCCCGAAGCGCGACAATGGATGACGGATTTCATATCTTCCCTCATTCAGCAATATGGGGTCGACATCTATCGACAGGATTTCAACATTGACCCGCTGCCGTTCTGGGAACACAATGATGAAAAAGATCGCCAGGGAATCAGCGAGATGAAGTACATTGAAGGGCTGTATCAGTTTTTGGAAGGCCTTTTGGAGAATAATCCGGGGCTGATTCTGGACAACTGTGCAGGCGGCGGACGGCGTCTGGACTACGAGATCCTGACCTACGCGCTGCCTATGTTCCGCAGTGACTATCAGTGCTTTACAACGTACGAGACGACTCCGTGTCAGGTGCAGACGGATGGCCTGTCGCACTGGATCCCGGTAAGCGGGACGTGTGTGCAGTATCGCCCCGGGGATACATATTCCTTCCGCTCCAATCTGGCCTATGCTGTGCAGTTTCCGGCCAGTGACCAGACTGCGTGGCAAAATGCAATGCTGGAGCAGTTCCACCGGGCACAGCCGTACTTTACCGGCGACTACTACTGCCTGACGAACGGCGATATCACCGATAATGCCGCATGGTATGCCTATCAAATGGCACGAGATGATCTGAAAAGCGGGTTTGTTCTCGCTTTTCGAAGGGAAGGCGCGGCGCTTGGGCGGAAAGACCTTATCATTCATGTCCCCGAGGGTGCAACTTCCGTTACTTTTACCGATGCGGATACAGGCGAGACTTGGACCGAGCAAATTACCGAGCCGCAAGACCAACAGATAACTATCACGATAGTGATCAAAACGGAAAGAACTTCCCGACTGATTTTCTATACGACCAATTAAGGAGGATCATATGAAGAAACTGAGCAGGATACTCGCGCTGATTTTAGCGGTACTCAGCATTGCGGTGACTTTTACGGCATGCTATGACGGCCCCGAGGGGGATGACAGCTATATCAACAGCGATTTCTCGAAGAAGATCGTGATCGATGTGATGACGTTTGACACGGGAGATGCCGACCCCAACAGCCAGAATGACCGGATCAAGAAATATATCGAGGATAAGTTTAATGTCCAGTTCAATGTCAGCACGGTGACATACGGCACGACTTACTTGGAAAAGCTGCAGATCGTGCTTGCCGGTGGCGATTACCCGGATCTGTTTAAGTGCATGTGGGCAGACAATGTGAAATCTTATTACGAAGACGGCCTGCTCGTGAATCTGGATAAAATTGCGGACGACAATAATCTGACTTATTTGAAGGAGTATCTGAATAAGGCGCGCGCATACCAGAATTTGACTGCATATGACGGCAATTTCTATGCGGCACCTATGGAGATCGGTGTTTACCAGCATGCGTTGTGGTACCGCAAGGACTGGCTTGACAAGCTTGGTCTGGAAGTGCCCACTACGATGGAGGAGTTTTACGAGGTCGCAAAGGCGTTCAAGGAAGCTGATCTGGATGGAAATAATACCTATGGCTTCTCCGCGGACAGTTCCTGGTGGCTCAACCATTTCCACTGCATGTATACCGGCTCCTGGGATTATAAGCTGATGGAGGACGGCACGATCCAGCATTATCGCGCGCTGGACGAAATGCGTGACTCCTATGCGTTCTGGGCGAAAATGTATAAGGAAGGTATTCTGGATCAATCCATCTGCACCGGCACCAACGCAAGAGAACTGTTCTGCTCCGGCCGAACCGGTATGATGATGCGCGACTGCTACGCAAAAGATATTCAGTATATCATGGAACAGCTGAAGTCGATCAATCCCGAGGCCGAAGTGGGCGTTATGCTGATGCCCGCAGGTCCGAATGGCTCGCATCAAATCAGCGGAACGCCGTATCTGGATTACACGGCTATTTCCACTACAGCGGAAGACCCTGCCCGCATTGCCGCGATTTTGAACTATATCCTGTCGGATGAGGGGCAGAATTTGCTCAGAAACGGCATTGAAGGCATTCATTACACCACCAATGCAGACGGCACGATCACAAAGAACATCGAAGAATACGAAAAGGACTGCTTCGGTACGGGAGACTATGGCGTTCACTGGATCATGAGCCTGGTTTATTCGGATCCTTACTATGTTGCAGACGATTACGAGTACATGGATTTCTTTGAAGAGGTGTCCGGGCAGCTGAAAGAACTGTCCACAACGGACTACTTTGTAACCTCTTTTGCGCCGCTGGACGGCTACTCCAGCGATGTGACGAAGAAGTATCTTGCGAAGTTTAACGAGCTGTATAACCAGTTCGACATGAAGTTCATCATGGGTGAGCTGGAAGTTAACGATGAAAACTGGCAGCTCTGGAAAGACACGATCGAAAGCGAAGCACACTATTCCGAACTGGTTGCGGACTGGACGCAGGCTTATCAGGAGTATCTGAAAGCCAATGGCGGCTGACGAAAACTCGCCGCGGAATACCACGGAAGCGTTCCGGGATGATTAACAGGGCATAGTTCTGCTCATTACCGGGTCAACTGCGCTGTTGCGTGATATTTCACCACGCAGTTCCTGAATTTGCAGCGTATGCGGCATTGCCCGCGCAGTGCCGCATACGTATGATACATGGAGGAAGTCAAGATGAAACAAATTTCGGAAAATTGTGTTACGAATGCAAAACCTGCAAGAGAAAGAAAAAAGTGTGTTGCTTTTTTCGGCAGGAAGCGAAATTCGGAAACACCCCGCCTTAATAAAAATCGGAGGGCTCTCTCCAAGTATGGCGCGTTTTACGCAATGATGATTCCCCTGATCCTCTTTCTGATCGTTTTCTGCTATTTACCTATGGGCGGTCTGGTAATGGCCTTTCAGGATTTCAGACCGGTTCGGGGTATCTTCGGCAGCAAATGGGTCGGGCTGGAAAACTTCAAAATGGTGTTTGAAGACGGTATGTTTTGGAAAGTTCTGAAAAATACAGTCATCATCAGTGTTCTGAAAATACTATTTACAGCTCCCGCACCGATCATTCTTGCACTTATGCTGAATGAAGTGAAAAATCGGAAGTTCAAGCGTGTTGTCCAGACGATCGTTTATATGCCGAGATTTATTTCCTGGGTCGTGCTGGCAGCGATCGTCCGCGCACTTTTGAATGTTCAAAACGGACCGATCAATGATATTTTGCTGTCGCTCGGATGGATCGACGAACCCGTTCTTTTTATGGGTTCAAAAAAGCTGTTCCGAGGACTTCTGGTCGCTACGGATGTGTGGAAGGGAATGGGTTGGAGCTCCATCATTTATCTGTCCGCCATGACTTCCATCAATCCGCAGTTGTATGAAGCTGCGCAGCTTGACGGAGCCGGACGCTTTCAGAGAATGTGGAATATCACGCTTCCGCTGATAAAACCGACGTTCATGGTTTTGATCATCCTATCCATGGGCAGCATATTGAGTGCAGGCTTTGACCAGGTTTATGCCATGAGCAATTCCGCTGTTTTGGAGGTCGGCGACATTATTGATACGTATGTATATCGCCGCGGCCTTGCGGAACAGAACTATAGCTATGCTGCGGCCGTTGGTTTGTTCAAAAGCGTGGTAAGTGTGATTTTGGTCAGCTTTGCGAACTGGTTGGCAAGAAAAACTGACAACGAAACACTGTACTAGGAGGATATACCATGAAAACAACAGGTAGCCGTCTGAAACCCCGTAAGCGGTTTGACACTTTTACCGTGGTGAATACGATTTTGCTTTTGCTGATTGCGTTTATCATGCTGTATCCGTTTTGGTATGTGCTGATCGGATCATTTATGTCAACAAGCGAGACGATCACGAACATATTCCATTTCTTTGTCAAGGAGCCGACCCTGGACGCTTATAAGGCGCTGTTTAAGTCGGTAAACGTAGAGCGACACTTTCTGGCCAGTGTTTATGCATCCGTTGTGGGCATGATCGTCAGCCTTCTTCTGACATCTATGGCAGCTTATGCCCTTTCCAGACCGAAACTTCCGGGAAAAAGTATAGTCATGCGATTTGTCCTTGGCGCGATGCTGTTTAACGGTGGCATGATCCCCATGTATATGGTCGTGCGCGGACTTGGCATGATTAATAAGTGGGAGTCATTGTATGTTCCCGGCCTGATCAACCTGTTTTATATGATCATAATGCGCACCTATTTCAAAGGAATTCCCGAGGAGATGCTGGAATCTGCCCGAATGGACGGTGCAGGTGAATGGAGGATCTTTTTCAAGTTCATCATTCCGGCTTCTATGCCGGTGATCGCATGTATTGCGCTCTTTTATATGGTTGACCGCTGGAATGATCTCATGTCCGGTATCATTTACATCAATGATGTAAATGACCAGCCGCTTCAGGCAATGCTGTATCGTATTATCAACGGCCAAACTTCAACGGTCAACCCTACTGTCGGAACATCCATGAAGGTAACGTCGGAAACCATGGGCCATGCAGCTACGATCATAACGGTTTTGCCGATCATGCTGGTTTACCCGTTCTTACAAAAATATTTTATCCATGGCATGATGGTCGGCTCGGTGAAGGATTAAAGTATGGATAACTATACCGCATTTGTCCAAACGGAAGCAGGAAGCATACGCTATTGCAGCGGGTGTATGGTCTATGATGAAATGCTGATTCACGGACGCCTGATCGGGCGCTATATGAACCCGACCGGGCAGATCTTACCGGAGATGCACTTGCATCCTGAGACTTACAGCAACGAAGAGAACCGCGTGTTTTCGATTTCGGTTGCGGGGCAGGCGCTGCATGACGGCTGGTGCTGCAAAGGCATATACACAGATAAGGTACAGGCGATCATAACGCTGCAACACAGAAGTTGCCCGATCGAGCTTGAGATCATTACGCATGCGGATGGCAAGGGCTGGATGACCCGAAGCATGACGATCCGAAATTGCAGCGATCAATACCTGCCTGTGGACTATGTCGCGCCGTTTGGAGGATCGATCTGGAATCACCGCTTTGACAACGGAATACTGAGTTACTCCCCAAACGAGTGCGATGCGAACGATCATATATATTCGGTCGGTTATGCGCCGATGCACCAATGGGGCAGAGAAGGAGATTTCGGTTTCCATCCGCTGAAAGAGAAATTGGTCTTTGACGGCGGAATGCACGGCCGCAGTGGGTGGTCACGTCCCGCTTATGTTCTGGAGGATCGCCTGACCGGGCAACTGCTTTGTTGCGAACTGGCGTACAGCGGAAACTGGAAGATGCAATTGAATCCGCAGGTCAGTTCCGACCGAGCTTCCCTGCGACATGAGATCGGGTTGATCGCGCCCGAAGGCGAAGCAATTCGTGTGCTGGCACCGGGAGAGAAGGCTTCTGTACCGGCTGTGCATTTTACGCTGTGCGCCGAGGGGCGTGAGGCGTTGATCCATGCGCGGCATCGCTTCATTCGTGAGAAGATATTGCCGCAGAGGGATCCGATTGGCAAGTGCCTTGTCGAAGCGAACCATCGGGGATATCTGTGTGACCGCGAAAATGAGGACGGAATCAAACGGGATATCAGCATTGCGGCCAAAGCAGGTGCGGAATTGTATGTCATTGATGCAGGCTGGTACGGGGAAGAGCCGAATGTCTGGTTTAACAATGTCGGAGATTGGTTTGCGGGAAAATGGCTCCCAAACGACCTGTATCCGATCATTGCACATGCAAGATCGCTTGGCATGAAATTTGGCCTGTGGATGGAATTCGAAGCAGCGGGAGCAAACAGCCGCGTTCGAAAAGAACATCCCGAATTCTTCATGAAACGCTATGGAAAACCCGTGGCAGACGGGAGAGCATTGGATCTGTCACAGGAGAATGTTCTTGCTTGGATCGAAGCGCAAATCACCGATGTGATCGGCAGATACAGACTGGACATGTTCCGCATTGACCACAATCATTATATTGAAGAGGGCGGTACGCGTATCGTCGGCGGGCATGTGGAAAATGTGATGTGGCGATATATGGAGAACCTCTATGCCATGCTGTCGCGCCTCAATCAAAAATTCCCGAATGTTTCCTTCCAGAATTGCGCGGCAGGCGGCGGAAGACTGGATTTGGGAATTATGCGTTTCTTTCACCATACGGAAATATCCGATTGGGCGAGGCCACCTCGTGAAATGCGGATTTTTAACGGAATGCTGGCACAGCTTCCGCCTGAGATCCAGTTGCGGATCAGCGGCACAGAGGTATGCGAGCATGTTCAGGATTCGGATATGATCTCCCAAATGCACAGCATCATGCAGGGACGGATGATCTTCCGCGGTATTGCACCGTCGGAAACGGAATTGTCGCAGCCGCTGCTCCAGATGATCGTTTCGCGGGTTAAGAAGTACAAGGAGTTTATACGCCCCATTCTCATTGGCGATTGCCTTGTTTTTCGACATGATGACCAAAACGGGGTGCTGGACGCACAGCCGTTTTCGGCGAACGAGTTCGCACTTCCCGACAGGACAGCGGCTTTTGCCGTTGTGCACCGCCTGACAGTCGGAACGGTGTGTGACTATACGTTGCGCTTGCGGGGTGTTCGATACGACATGGAATACGAGGTCGTGTTAGACCGTGCGGAAGAAGCATGCATCATGCAGGGACGACAATTGGCGCAGGACGGGCTGCTCCTGCATATGGATCATTGTCTGGAAAGCGAACTGATCCTTGTCCGCGCGCGGCATATATCAAACTGAAAAACAGCAGGAGAAGCGGGTGAGGCTTCTCCTGCTTTTAATATGATAAGGGTCAGTGCGCGGCGGCGTTCAGGCGCTTCAGCTTTCGGTGGCAAAGAAGGATCGCAACGATGATCTCGGCCGGTAAGAAAAGCAGTGTGCTGTTGACGATCGCCTGATATCGTCGCGAGATCTGCGACTCCTGCTCGTTGCTGAGCGTGCAGTAGCCGTCTGAAGTATCAAAGAAACTGCTGATAGTTTGGTTGCAATGCCAGAAGCTCAGTGCTTCGTCCGGCTCGGAGCCAAAGGCATATTTGACTGCAAGATAGCTTGTGCCGTCGCTGCTTTCGTAGAGCTTGTAAGACCCGCGCTCCTCTACGAATGTCAGCGGCTTGCCGAGCGGATCCAGCGGCTGCTCCATAGCGGCCTTGAGATCGGCAAAGCTTGCATAGGTGTCGTGTGCGCCGAGAACATAGCGGTTGGCGTAGAGAACGCTGCCGCCAAAATTCAGGAGCAGGAACGTCAAGAGCAATGCGGCGAGCAGCAACAGCGTGGCCACAGCGCGAACGCGCAGGCGCTGTGCGGCCTGCTTTGGGACAAAGCCGAGGCGAATATTGACTATGCAGCAGACAAGGGCACATACACCGCCGCAGATAAGGCCGGATATGAGGCCGAGCGGAAAGTAACCCGGCATCGAGATACCGATATAAGAGTCGTTTACAAACAGGATCAGCGGCAGAAGCAGCGCGAATACAACTACGCTCAGGCTCAGCGACAGCTGGTTGGCGCGGTGCATAAATCTGCGCAGCAGATCGATCGCATCCTGTTCCAACTCTTCTGCGTCGATGCGACTGGACGAGAGAATGAAGAAAATGATCTGGCAGACGACTGCTGCGGTGCAGAACAGGCTTCCGAGAAAGAAGCCAAGCTTTGCACGGGAAAAGACGAAATTGCACAGCAGCCCGACAAGAAGGCCGAGCACGGCTATCGCGGCGGAAAGGATGCTCTGCACCTTGAACCGCGTTTTTTCGGCGGCGAGGAAGCGGCGGAGCACTTTTCCCGTTTTCTTTTTGTCCGGCTCCTGCGTGTCGGATGTGGGATTTCTGCGCTGGCCGCTCAGAAGCTCGTCCGCGGTGACACCGAAGATCTCGGCGAGCACGGGGATCAGGGTCAGATCGGGCAGCGTTTCGTCTCGCTCCCAGCGGCTGACTGCCTTATCCGAGACACCGAGACGGTCGGCCAGCTCTTTCTGGGTGAGGCCGTTTGCTCTGCGCAGTGCTGCGATAAAAGAACCGATCGTTTGTTTTTCCATTTAGAATAGTACCTCCTTAGGTTGGTTGGAAGCCCGGGCTATGCGTCTATTCTACCGTGTGTAGAATGAAAACGGAAGCCCGCAAACCGAAAATTTCTCTCGCAGACTGAGAATTTCCCGATTTTGGATGCGCCCTATGCGGAGATCTGCGCGAAAAACGGAGGCTGCGGTGTGCTCCAAAGGAAAAATCCTGCAATAACACGCAAGTTTATATTGACAATGCACAAAAAAAGATGTACAATCTTGTGCATTCAGCACAAAAGCAAATAACTGAGGTATTATTTATGGCAAATCACGCTGCACAGGATCTGACGCAGGGCGCACCGCTGAAAAAGATCCTTTCTTTTATGATCCCGATGACGTTCGGCCTGCTGTTCCAGCAGTTTTACAGCATGGTCGATACCATGGTCGTAGGCAAAACGCTCGGCTCCGTGGCTCTAGCGGGGGTCGGGTCTACGAGCTCGATCAATTTTCTGGTGCTTGGCTTTGTGAATGGAATATGCGCGGGCTTTGCCATCCCCATCGCCATGAAATTCGGTGAGCGGGATATGGCCGGACTGCGCCGTTATGTAGGCAATATCCTGTGGCTCGGGTGTATGATCGCAGGCGCGATCACGCTGGCTACGACGACGCTTTGCAATTGGATATTGACGCAAATGAAAACGCCGCAGGATGCGTTTTCCTATGCGTATGATTACATATGGGTGATCTTCCTGGGCATTCCTGCCACGATGCTGTATAATATCCTGTCCGGCATTTTGCGTTCGCTCGGCGACTCGCGCACGCCGCTGTATTTTCTGCTGCTTTCCAGCCTGCTGAATATCGGGCTGGATATGGCATTTATCCTCGTGCTGCATATGGGTGTTGCGGGGGCTGCCTGTGCGACGCTGCTGAGCCAGCTGGTGTCGGGACTGCTGTGTCTGACGTATATGAAAAGGCGGTATGCCATTTTGCACCTGTCGCGGGACGATCTGCGGTTTTCCCCCGCGCTCGCACGGCGACTGCTGTCGATGGGGTTGCCGATGGGGCTGCAATATTCGATCACGGCGATCGGAAGCACCTTGCTGCAAACGGCCGTGAACGAGCTGGGTTCGTCCTATATGGCTGCGGTGACGGCGGGGACGAAGGTCTATTCCCTATGCTCGTGCCTGTATGACGCTATCGGGACGACGGCAGCGACTTTTGCGGGGCAAAATCTGGGCGCAAGAAAGCCGGAGCGCATCCACAGGGCGGTTCTGGACTGTGCAGCGCTGGGCACCGTTTACGCACTGGGCATCTATGCCGTGATGTATTTTCTGACGGACGACCTGACCATGCTGTTTCTGGACAGCTCCGACACTGCTGCGGTGGAGACGATCCTACCTCTGAGCCGACAATATGTCCTGACAGCGTTGCGGTTTTTCATCCCGCTGCTGTTTGTAAATCTGCTGCGCTTTACGATCCAGGGGCTTGGCTTTTCCGAACTTGCAGTCGTGGCGGGCGTATTTGAAATGATCGCCCGCGCGGTGTTCGGACTGCGCATGGTACCCACGCTGGGCTTTTCGGCGGTCTGCTATGCCGGTCCGGCGGCGTGGGTCATGGCAGACCTGTTCCTCGTGCCCGCGTATGTGCACTGCATGAAAAAATGCGGATTTCGACTGACCGTTGCATGGAAGCGGCTTGCACCCGTGAAAAAACGCGCATAAGGCGCAAAATAAGCCCGAATGCGGTAAAAAATCGGGTTCTATGTCAATAGTTGGGATAGAGGCAAAAAAGAATAATTTCGGATTGTGCCGGAGTGATATAGTCCCCTTAGAGTAGACACTCAAAAACAAAAGTTCTTGAGACTATTCTAAGGGGATTATATCAGTTTGCGCGAGGGAAAACATCACCCTCTGCGTTGCGCTGCTTGCACGCCACCTTTCCCAAAGGGAGAAACAAGAGGCGTGTGCAGATCGTGGGAAGTCAGAGCGTTTCCAGCTCTGCCAGCCAGATGCGGGCGCTCGCGTCGGAGGGCATCGACCAGTCGCCGCGCGGCCCGAGGCCGACGCTGCCGACTTTTACGCCGTCGGGCATGCAGTTACGCTTGAACTGCTGCGTGAAGAAGCGACGGTAGAATGTGCAAAGCCATTTCTTGACGGTTTCGGGCGAAAATTCGTCGGAAAATGCGCGGCAGGCCATCGCGTAGACCCTGCGCGGCGAAAAACCGTAGCGCAGGATATGATAGAGGAAGAAATCATGCAGGACATACGGGCCGACCAGATCCTCGGTCTGTTGGCTGATCTTGCCGTGTACGTCCGGCGGGAGCAGTTCGGGGCTGATGGGCGTGTCGAGAATGTCCAGCAGGATATCCCGCGCGGGGCGAAATGCGTCCAGCTCGGAAACTGCTTCGACAATGCGGCGAATGAGCGTCTTGGGCACAGTGCCGTTTACGCCGTACATGGACATATGGTCGCCGTTATAGGTGCACCAGCCAAGCGCCAGCTCGGACAGGTCGCCCGTGCCGACCACGAGGCCGCCCACTTTTCCCGCGTAATCCATCAGAACCTGCGTTCGTTCGCGCGCCTGCGCGTTTTCATAGGTGCCGTTGTGCACGGAACTGTCATGCCCAATGTCCGTAAAATGCTGCGAAACGGCAGCTTTTACCGAAATTTCCGACGCGCTGATGCCCAACGCGCGCATCAGCGCCCACGCGTTGGCGTAGGTGCGATCGGATGTGCCGAAGCAGGGCATGGTGATGCCGTGCACATCCGTCGTTGGGCGGCCGAGCTGCCGAACCGCTTCTACGGACACCAGAAGGGCAAGCGTGGAGTCCAGACCGCCGGAGATCCCGAGCACGGCGGAGGCGTTTACGGTGCGCAGGCGCTGTTTCAGCCCTGCGACCTGCATACGGAATATTTCAAGGCAACGCTCCTTGCAGGCGGCGGGGTTTTCGGGGATGAAGGGGGCTTTGCGCAGGGGATACAGCTGTGCGTCCGCACGCAGGTCGGCGCAGGGGAACGAGAGCGTGCGCACATCGGGCATGCCGACGTAATTTCCGCTGCGGCGGCGATAGGCACGGATGCGCGCGAGGTCACAGTCGGTCAGGAGCATGTAGTCGGTGGTCGGATCGTCGCCGCTTTCGGCGAGGATGCGGCCGTTTTCCGCGATCAGGCTGTGCCCGGAGAATACAAGATCGGAGGTCGACTCCGTACAGCCGGCGGAGGCAAAGACGTAAATGCAGTTGCAGCGGCCGGATGCCTGCGCGACCAGTGCGCGCCGCCATGCGCGCTTCCCGGCCAACGCGTGCGATGCGGCGGGGTTGAGTATGACCTCCGCACCCGCGACGCACAGCCGCGCGGAGCAGGGGAAGGGAACCATCAGATCTTCGCAGACCTCCAGACCGACGCGGACATGTCCGCCAAGGTCGAAAATGCAGTCTGTGCCCGGACGAACATCGCCGAAAATCGTCGGGTCAAGCGCGGGAGGCGATGCGGGGAGCTGACCTGCGGATGCAAACCAGCGGCTCTCCCCGGGGGCGAGATGGGTTTTGGGCACCAATGCGAGCAGCTTGCCGCCGCGCAGCAGCGCCGCGCAGTTATACAGCGCGTGGCCGATACGCACAGGAAGCCCCAGCACGATATGCAGCCGTGCATAGGCTGCGCTGTGATCGAGAACCGCGCGAAGTCCTTCACAGGTCGCATTCAAAAGCGCATCCTGAAAAAACAGATCGCCGCAGGTGTAGCCGGTCAGCGAGAGCTCGGGCAGAAGAAGAATGTCCGCGCCGCTGCGATCTGCTTCGTCGATGTGACGGCAGATATCTTCCGCATTTTTCGGAACGTCACCGGGGGTGACGGCGGGGACGGCGCAGGCGATACGAATATAATCCGACATAAGAAAGCCTCCCGGAATAGGATAATTCGGTTGATTTGCTCCTTTTATGATAGCACTTTTTCGTGAAAAATCAATCGCTGCGGCGGCATTGCCGCTTAGTATTTGCAAAAAAATGCCGATCTATGCGAACGCGGCATCGGAGACGATCCAATGCCGCGCGGTTTTATGCATATCAGGCAAGCAGGGGCTTGAGCGCGGCGGAGAGGATATCCTTCTGCGCCTGCGCCTCGGCAAGGTCAGCACCGAGCGTGGTGAAATAGAGCTTGATCTTCGGCTCTGTCCCCGAGGGGCGGATGATAACGGTCGCACCGCCTTCCAGACGGAACACCAGCATATTGGCAGCGGGCAGCCCCGTGCGTGCGGTGTCGAGATAATCCGTGCAGGCGACGACGCGATAGCCACCGATCTGCGCGGGAGGCGATGTGCGCACGTATGCCATGATATCTGCCATTTTATCCATGCCGGACAGGCCGGGGAACTCGTAGGAGTCCACTTTATTCAGATAGCGGCCGAATTTGGCGTAGATCGCTTCCAGACGCGCCTTGATCGACGAGCCGATGCTGCGGTAGTAAGCGGCCATTTCGCAGATCAGCATCGAGGCCACAACGGCATCCTTATCGCGGACGTAGGCACCGGCCAGATAGCCGTAGGACTCTTCAAATCCGAGGATGAAGCGCGCGGCTTCGCCCGCCTGCTCCAGACGCGCGATCTGGTCGCCGATCCACTTGAAGCCTGTCAGGACGCTGCGCATTTCCACACCGTAAGCGGTGGCGACCGCGTCGGCCAGCGGTGTGGAAACCAGACTCTTGACGGCGACGGGGTGCGGCGGCATGGTGCCGTTTTCCAGCCTGCCGCAGCAAATATAGTCCAGAAGCAAAACGCCGACTTCGTTGCCGGAGAGCAGCTCGTAAGTGCCGTCGGGGCATTTGACGGCGATGCCGACGCGGTCGGCATCGGGATCGGTGGCGAGCATGAGGTCGGCATCGGTTTTTTTCGCCAGTTCCAGACCGAGCCGCAGCGCTTCGAAAATTTCGGGGTTCGGGTAGGGACAGGTGGGGAAATTCCCGTCGGGGTACTGCTGCTCGGGCACGATGGTGATATCGTCTATGCCGATATCCGAGAGGATACGCGTTACAGGCACAAGACCTGCGCCGTTCAGCGGGGAATACACCAGCTTCAGTCCCGCGCTTTTGCACAGACCCGGGCGCACCTGACAGTGCTTTACGGCATCGTAAAATGCTTCCGTGCAATCCGCACCGACATATTCGATCAGGCCGTCGGCCATTCCCTGCTCGAAGGGGATGCGCTTTGCACTGCTGAGGATATCGGTCTTTTGGATCTCGGCGTAAACCACAGCGGCGGCATCATCCGTCATCTGGCAGCCGTCGGGGCCGTAGGCTTTATAGCCGTTGTAACGTGCGGGGTTATGTGAGGCGGTGATCATGATGCCTGCGTTGGCCCGATAATACCGTGTGGCAAAGGAAAGTGCGGGAACGGGCATGAGCGCATCGTAAATGCGGACGCGAATGCCGTTGGCAGCCAGCACGCACGCGGCTTCCTTCGCGAACAGCGCGGAATTGATACGACTGTCGTAGGAAACGGCGACCAGCTGCGTGCCGCCCTGCGTTTTGACCCAGTTGGCCAGTCCCTGCGTCGCCTGACGCACGACATAGATATTCATACGGTTGCTGCCTGCGCCCAGCACGCCGCGCAGACCTGCCGTGCCGAATTTCAGAGAGACTGCAAAGCGGTCGCGGATCTCGCTTTCGTTGCCGTGGATACTTTGCAGCTCCTGCGTCAGCTGCGGGTCTTCGCACGCGGCGGAAAGCCAGCGCCGATAGTCGTCCATATACATAAAAGTTGCACCGTCCTTTACGTGATTTTACAGTATATACTATACGCGATGGCGCGAAAGAAGTCAATCATCTGTTTTTGTACGGCGGTCACCGCAAAAAACCGCTTCCTTTTTGCGCGCCCGTGTGGTAAGATAGGATGAAAGAATAACCGACCGTGCACTGCGGTTCGGGTACAAGAGGAGAAACCTATGCAGACAATAGCCCAGATCCTGTCCGAAGAGCTCGGGCAGAAGCTGTCTTATGTGGAAAATGTGATCGCGCTGCTGGATGAGGGGAACACCGTCCCTTTCATCGCCCGCTATCGCAAGGAAATGCACGGTGCGATGGACGATACCGTGCTGCGCGAGCTGGAATCACGCCTGAACTACCTGCGGAATTTGCAGGCGCGTCGTGATGAAGTGATAAAGTCCGTCGACGCGCAGGGAAAACTGACGCCGGAATTGGCAGCTGCCGTTTCCGCAGCCGCAACACTGGCGGAGGTGGAAGACCTTTACCGCCCCTACAGGCAAAAGCGCCGCACGCGCGCCGGAATTGCCAGAGAAAAGGGGCTGGAGCCGCTTGCAAAAGCGATCTTTGCGCAGGACGGTTCCGACCCGCAGGCACTGGCGCTGGCGCATATCCAAAGCAGCGGCGCGACGTATACGCCGGAGGAGGCACTGGCGGGGGCGAGCGATATCCTTGCCGAGGATATTTCGGATGATCCCGCCATTCGAAAAAGTCTGCGCGCGCTGCTCACGCGGCGGGGGAGTCTGGTATGCGCGGCCGCCGATCCCGCAAAAGACAGCGTATATCGACTTTATTACGATTTTTCCGCGCCGATCTCGCGCCTGCTGGATCACCAGATCCTTGCGATCAACCGCGGCGAGAAGGAGGAACTTCTGAAAGTTTCCGTGCGCCTGCCCGGCAATGAGGGCGCAGCGCTGGTGTGCCGCGCGGCGCTCAGACCCGGTGCGCTGATCAGCTCATTCGTGCGCGCGGCGGCGCAGGACGCTTATGACAGGCTGATCTTCCCGTCGGTACAGCGCGAAGTCCGCGCGGAGCTTTCGGAGCGGGCGTACAGTGGCGCGATCCGCAATTTTGCGCTGAATTTGAAGCCGCTGCTGATGCAGCCGCCGGTCAAGGGATTTGTCACGATGGGGCTTGATCCCGGATATCGAAACGGGTGCAAGGTCGCGGTGGTAGACGCGACGGGCAAGGTGCTGGATACGGCTGTGGTTTATCCGACCTTTAACGACCGAAAAAAGCAGGAGGCCATCACGCGATTGTCGGCGATGATGCGCAAATGGAACGTTCGTTGCATTGCCATCGGGAACGGCACGGCTTCGCGTGAAACGGAGGAAATGGCGGTGCAGATGCTGCGCGATTTTCCGAACGCGGGGTATATGATGGTCAACGAGGCGGGGGCTTCCGTGTACTCGGCTTCTGCGCTGGCCGCAGAGGAGTTCCCGGAGTTTGATGTGAATTTGCGCTCTGCGGTATCGATCGCGCGCCGCTTGCAGGATCCGCTGGCGGAACTGGTGAAGATCGACCCGAAAGCCATCGGCGTGGGACAGTACCAGCACGACTGCCCGCAGCGGGAGCTGGATGCGGCGCTCGGTGCGGTCGTGGAGGACTGCGTGAATGCGGTGGGCGTGGATGTGAACACCGCTTCCGGCAGCCTGCTGCAGAAAGTTTCGGGCTTAACGGCGACGACGGCGAAAAACATCGTGGCGTACCGCGAGGAAAACGGCCCGTTTACGGCCCGCACGCAGCTGAAAAAAGTACCGAAGCTCGGCCCGAAAGCGTTTGAGCAGTGCGCGGGCTTCCTGCGCGTGCCCGAGAGCGCGGAGATGCTGGATCATACCGGGGTCCACCCGGAGTCGTATCATGCGGCGAAGGCACTGCTGAAGCTGCTGCAATGTGACGCTTTGCAGTTGCCCGAACGGCTGCAAAGTTACGGCACGGCGCGGGCGGCACAGGCCTGCGGCGTGGGCGAGATGACTATTTGCGACATTGCCGCGGAGCTGGCAAAACCCGGCCGCGATCCGCGTGAGGCACTGCCTGCGCCGATCCTGCGCAAGGACGTGCTGCAAATATCCGACCTGCGTCCCGGGATGGAGCTGACAGGTACAGTCAGAAACGTGATCGATTTCGGCGTATTTGTGGACATCGGCGTGCATCAGGACGGCCTTGTTCATATTTCCGAGGTGAGCGAACGCCGCGTGAAGCACCCGAGCGAGGTGCTGAAGGTGGGAGATGTGGTCAAAGTAGCGGTGCTGGATGTGGACGAAAAGCGTCAGCGCATCGGCCTGAGTATGAAGCGGGTGAAGCAATGAAATATACGGATCTGATTTTTGACCTTTACGGAACGCTGGTCGATATCCACACGGAGGAAACGCAGGCGGTCTGGGAAAAAACGGCGCTTTTCTTCGGGTTTTACGGTGCGCATTATTCGGGGGACGAGCTGCGCATTGCGTTCCGCACGGCGATGCGCAGGCGTGAGGCCGACGCGGGGCAGAGCTACGAATGCTTCCCGGATATTCCGATCGAGCAGGTCATGGCCGAGCTGTTTCGGGATAAGGGCGTAAAAGAAAATGCCGATGCGCTGGGCTTTTCTGCCGCACAGCTGCACCGCATTTCTTCGATGGAATATATTCGGCTGTATCCGTATGCGAAGGAGGCACTGTCGGAGCTGCGCGGGCAGGGACATCGCCTGTGGCTGCTGAGCAACGCCCAGCGCGCTTTCACGGCCTACGAGCTGCGGCTGCTGCGGCTGGAAGACGCATTCGACGGGATCTATATTTCCTCGGATCACGGATGCCGCAAACCGGACAGCCGCTTTCTTGGCGCGCTTCTGGCGGAGCATGGTCTTGCACCGCAGAATTGTCTGATGATCGGCAACGACCGCGATACCGATATCGCGGGGGCGCAGGCACTGGGGCTTGCGACGCTGTATATGCACACGAATATCACACCGCCCGGGCAGGCGGCGGCAGACCTCGCACGCGGCTTCAAAACGACGGACGGGAGTTGCCGCCACCTAGAATGGGAGGGCAGCGACTGGAAGGCGCTGTGCGCGAAGCTGAAAATGTTCGGCTGACCGTGCCGTTACGGGAGCGTGTCGCCGCACGGGACATCGGAAACAACGACGCGGTATCCCCGTTCGCGATCCGGCGGCTCAGGTGTATCGCAGAACAGGCCATACAGCGCTGTGGTGCGCCGCTCCAGCTCCTGATACGGGTGCGCGATGTTCTGTCCGATGTTTTGCAGAATGCTGCTTTCCCTGTGCGCGCGCAGCGTCCGACGGCCGCGCTCATTAAACCCGAGCACGCGCACATAGGGGACGGGTTCGATAAGTGTCGCTTCGGTGATGCCCAGAAAGGCGCACAGGATCATCCGATCCAGGCGCGTCCTGGTATAGCGGCGGGACTTGACCTCGGAAATGATCTCCGCGAGCGTACACGCGCGGCGGCTTGCGTGCATCAGCTTTCGCCATAGCCCCTCGGAGCCGTAGGGAAGCGCTGCAAACTCGTCCTCCTGCATGGAGCGAAGTTTCGCGAGGATCGCCTGTTCGCCGTTTTGCAGCGTATGCACGGGCGCACCGGCAAAGATCCCGGCGGCGGCGGGCGGCGTATACGCATCCCATGCAAGTCCCTGCACGATCAGACTGCGCAGCGCGGTGGCGGAGGGAGCATCGGCGCGAGCCGTCGTATCGTGATAATCGCCTGTGCGCAGCAGCGGCAGCAGTTGCATGGACAGACCGCGGGAGATAATAGCCTTGCAGTATTCCACGGCCAGGTTGCTGTTGGGCGTTTGCAGGCAATCGGTACGCAGGCCGAGCGCGCGCAGCGCCTGCTCCCGCGCGGCGGGAAAGGAAAGACCGTCGCCGAGCCGTGCGCGCAATGCATCGGAAAATTCGGAGGTACAGAGTGCGGCGGCGGTTTCGGTGAGCAGAGCCGCATCGGCGACCTCCGTGCCGAAGCAGAGTGTATCGCAAAGGTCACCGAGAATCTGCACGCCGCCGTCGGCAAACCCTTCTGCGGAGGAAAGCGCGCATGGAATGGGCAGCTCCAGAACAAGATCCGCGCCGCAGGAAAGCGCTGCGTGCGTGCGCAGCATTTTGTCGAAAACGGCAGGATGGCCGCGCTGCACGAAATTGCCGCTCATCAGGCAAACGACGGTGCTGTCCGCGCCGCAGAGCGCCCGTATGTCGCACAGCTGCCTGTGGTGGCCGAGATGGAAGGGGTTATATTCGCAGATCACACCGACGGTACGCAAAGAACGTCCCTCCTTCGGAAAAAATGAAAAAATTTGCAATAAGGGCTTGAGAATTGCGGATAAATAAGGTAATATTATAATATCATGATCCTGCGGAAATGAAAACAATTTTTTTAGGAGGAATTCATCCATGAACATTCTTATCATCAATGCCGGTTCTTCCAGCCTGAAGTACCAGCTGATGGATCCCGATACCGGTGTTGTCAGCGCAAAGGGCCTTTGCGAGCGCATCGGGATCGACGGCCGCCTGAATCACAAGGTCGGTGACCGCAAGGTGGTGAAGGACATCCCCATGCCCACCCATTCCGAGGCCATTGCGGCAACGCTGGACATTCTGGTCGATCCGACGGACGGCGTGATCGGCTCCGTGAACGAGATCGATGCGGTCGGCCACCGCGTCCTGCACGGCGGCATGGAGTTTTTCGACTCGTGCATCATTGATGACGATGTGGTGTGCAGTGCCGCCAAGCGGGAGATCGTGCGCCGGTATTACACCGCCCTGGCCGACTGCCGGAGGGGGCAGGGCAGCGACGAGATCGTATATAAGCTGGAGCTGCTGATGAAGCAGGCGGGCATCACCGAGGAGGTCCGCCCGGTGATCGCCGCGGCCAATGACCGGGCGGAGGAGACCGGGGAGCCGGCCGCCGCCATCCAGCTCCCCGACGGGAGCATCGTCACCGGGAAGACCTCCGAACTGATGGGGGCGTCCTCCTCCGCGCTGCTCAACGCGCTGAAGGCCCTGGCCGGCATCGATCAGGAGGTCCACCTGATCTCCCGCCAGGCCATCGAGCCGATCCAGAGCGTGAAGGTGTGCCATCTGGGGAGCCAGAACCCCCGGCTGCACAGCGATGAGGTGCTCATCGCGCTGGCCATTTCCGCCGCCACCGATCCCGTGGCGGCCCGGGCGCTGGAGATGCTGGACTGCCTGCGCGACTGCGACGCGCACTCCTCGGTGATCCTCTCCTCCCCGGACAGCAAGATCTACTCCAAGCTGGGGATGCGCCTGACCTGCACCCCCCGCTACCAGAGCAACAAGCTGTTTCACAAGTGACAGAAGGCAAACGGCGCGCCGCGTATCGCGGCGCGCCGTTTGAGCCTGTCGAAAAAGGCAGTATGCCTTTTTCGACAGAAAGGATACACTGCGCGGCAGTGCACAAATCGTCCACAAAGGACGGACGATTTGCACGTTTGCGCAGCGA
>CAZIGE010000002.1:0-55255 GCA_964538475.1 uncultured Oscillospiraceae bacterium
ATATCATGTCTTTTTCTTTTCACCAATTTGGGTCATATCTATTTACACCGCAGATGACCGCGCATTCTTTTTTTCGCATATGGGTTGACAGACAACGCTTGAACCGTTACAATTAAGATGATATTATAAAATCCGTATTGCAAAACGATAATCACACAAAGGAGTACCGCCATGCCACCGAAACCGAAGTACACACAAGAACAGATCATTGCAGCCGCCCTGGACGTTGTATCCCGCAGAGGTATCGACGCGCTGACCGCAAAATCTCTCGGAAACGCACTGAACACATCGGCCACGCCGATCTTCACCATTTTCGACTCCATGCAGGAGGTGCGCGATGCGGTGAAGGATGCCGCGATGGAGCGTTTCGAGTCCTACGCGCACAAAACGGACGCGGATATGCCTGTGTTTAAGCAGGTGGGGATGCAGATGATCCTGTTTGCCAAAGAAGAGCCGCAGCTTTATCGTCTCATTTTCATGTCGGAAAACAGCGGGATCACCCCGTTTGACGATCATTACGCCGCGCTCGGCAATGTGGCGGACGAATGCCTGCACACCATCGAAGCAGACTACGGCCTGTCGGCCGAAGATGCGCAGACCCTGTTCGAGCATGTCTGGGTGCATACCTACGGCATCGGTACGCTGTGTGCCACGGGAATGTGCGATTTTTCGCACGAGCAGATCTCTGCCATGCTGACACAGGACTTTACCGCCATGATGACGCTGCTGAAAGCGGGCCGCCGCAGCATCTGATCCGTCGGAAAAGCGCCGTCGATCCCGTCTCAGAAAAACGATCCCGGGCAGGAAGCTCTCCTGCCCGGGCATTTTTTACGTCATATCCACGACCGCCAAAGCGATCTTCTTGTATTCCACTTCGATCGGATGCTCTTTCACGACGCTGTCTACCAGCTCCTGCGAGCGCTTGGAGAGGATCTCGCTCTTGACCTTTGCGTGCCAGATATCCTCGCTCCCGGAGAAGTACATGATGTGGTATCCGTGCTTGGTCTTGACCAGACCGTAATCCCCCACGACGCGCACATCGTCAAAGCACCAGTCGTTGAAGGTTTCCAGCATCTGTCCTTCTTCCACGTCGGTATAGAGGCCGCCGTTGTCCTTGGAACCGGGATCCTCCGAATGCTCGCCCGCCAGCTCGGCAAAGCTTTCCTCTGTCCTGTCACCCGCGAGCCAGGTGTCCAGAATTTTCTGTGCCTTTTCCAGGCAGGTATCCCACGCCGCCTGCGAATAGCCGTAGTTGCCGTCGTCCTCGCTCTCTTCCTCGTCCGCCTGTGCGTCGGTATCTTCCGCCTCCGCGACCTTGATGAGGATATGCCGCACATCGACATATTTTCCGCTGTCCTTGGTGACGGAGCTTGCGGCAAGACTTTCCTCATTTTCGGTAAAGTAGGCCTCGATCTCCGCTTCCGTGGGGGTGAACTCGCTGTAGCGGTGGTTGAACCAGGAATAGCCGGTGTAATAGGTGTTCAAATAGCCGTAATACTCGGTAAAGCCCGTCCCTGCGCCCATCTCGTCGGCGATCATGGCATCGACCGTGTCAAATCCCGCCTTCGTCGCAGAAGCCTGCATTTCTTCTTCCAGCTTTTCCAGCACCTCGCGATACGACTCATCCATCGCATAGTCGTTTTTCTCCGCTTCCAGACGCAGCGCGGTGTAGGTCTGCCAGTTTTCGATGGCCGTTTGCAGGAAATACTGCTGCCAGGTCATGCCCTCTTCCAGCTCCTGCTCGTCCAGCGGTTTGCTCGTGTCCAGGCCGAAATAGGCGGCATAGGAGCCGTAATAATCCAGAAAATCATACACCTGCATCCAGTAATACAGCTGGAGCGTGCGATTCGTCAGCTGCTCGTCTCCCATAACGGCGACGACGACATCGCCCTTGGATTGCGCCTTCGAATCGGAAACGGAATACGAGTCCTTATAGCCGACATCGTTTTCCCGCGGCTTCAGGAAATCGAAGATCGCCCAGTTCCCCCGAATGCCCAGAAACAGCACCGTTGCCAGCAGCGCGAGCCCCGCTACACAGCCGGAGATCGCCGCCACGCGCCGCATCCTGCCCAGTTTTTTCGTGCCTTCCTCTTCCGGCTGCGCGGACGGCTGCTCCTGCGGCTCGGTCGGCTGCTCCTGCGGCTCGATCGGCTGCTCCTGCGGCGTGCCGAGCGCGCTGTCGTCCGGTTCGCACGGCGTTGCGCACAGGTGGCAGAATTTTGCGCCCTCAGGCAATTGTGCCTGACAGTTTTTACATATCATATAATCGTATCCTCTTTCTCCGCTACGGGAATCATTACCCGTTCAGTTTACCATGCCGCGCGCGGAATTGCAAGAGCAAAAGTACCGCAGGCGGCTTTCTTACGATCATTTTGGCATTTTGTGCGTATGCTTTCCGATTTTTTCCCGAAACGCTTGCAATGATTTGAAAAAAATGATATAGTTTACGTTGAATATCAGTGCTTACAGGAGCTAGATTATGTCCGGTAAAACAACAGTGATCTCGCAGGCACAGCTCGATGCGCAGCTTGCCTTTTGTGATAAGATCGCGGCGCTTCGACAGGGAGAAGATGCCGTTTCCAAAGCTTATGTAGAGACGTACGGCTGCCAGCAGAACGAGGCCGACTCCGAACGCATCCGCGGTATGCTGCAACAGTGCGGCTATGCCATTTGCGACGAGGCGGAGGGCGCGGATGTCGTGGTGATGAACACCTGTGCCATCCGCGAGCATGCGCAGCAGCGCGTCTTCGGCAATCTCGGCGCGCTGTCACATACGAAGCGGCGGCACCCCCGCCAGAAAATATTTCTGTGCGGCTGCATGGCCGGGCAGACGCAGGTTTCCGAGCGGATCCGCAAAAGCTATCCGTATGTGGACGGCGTATTTTCCACCCATCATCTCTGGCAGTTTCCCGAGATCCTCTACCGCGTTCTGACCGAGGGCAAGCGGCAGTTTTACGTTGCCGACGAGCCCGGCTCCATCGCAGAGGGACTGCCCGTGCTGCGCAGCAGCCGTCTGAAAGCGTGGGTCTCCATCATGTACGGCTGCAACAATTTCTGCACCTACTGCATCGTGCCCTATGTGCGCGGACGGGAGCGCAGCCGCAGGCCGGAAGACATTCTGGCCGAGTGCCGCGCACTGCTCGCCGACGGCTGCAAGGAGATCACGCTGCTGGGGCAGAACGTCAACTCCTACGGCAAGGATCTGCCATGCGGCGTTGATTTTGCCGATCTGTTGCAGCAGATCGCATCGCTCGACGGGGATTTCCTGATCCGCTTCATGACGAGCCACCCCCGCGATGCCTCCGAAAAACTGTTCGATGTCATGGCCGCCAACCCCAGGATCGCGCGACAGCTGCATCTTCCGTTTCAGTCCGGTTCCTCGCGCATCCTGCGCGCCATGAACCGCCATTACGATCGCGAGACGTATCTGGAAAAGGTCCGCTACGCCAGATCCGTCATGCCCGATCTCGTGCTGACGAGTGACGTGATCGTCGGCTTTCCCGGCGAGACGGACGAGGACTTCGAGCAGACCGTCTCGCTGATCGAAGCGGTGCGTTACGACGCGCTGTTTACCTTCATTTTCTCGCCGCGCAACGGCACGCCCGCCGCCGCGATGAACGATCCCACGCCGAAGGCCGAAAAAAACCGCCGTTTTGACCGCCTGTGTGCCGTTCAGAACGGGATCTCCGAGCAGATCCACGCAGGCTATGTCGGGCGGCACCTGCGCTGTCTGGTCGACGGGCGGGACGGCGATATGCTCACCGCACGCACCGAAGGCGGCCGTCTTGTTCGCTTTTCCGGCGAGGATGAGCTGATCGGTACGTATCAAACGATCGAGATCACCGACTCCGGGACATGGAGTCTGATCGGTAAGCGCGTCTGCTGAACCGATCCTATTTTACGGAAAGAGGTCATGCCCTATGGCTAAACCCGCAAACGAAATGACCCCCATGCAGCGCCAGTATCACGCCATCAAGGAAAAGAACCGCGATTGTCTGCTGTTTTTTCGGCTGGGAGATTTTTACGAAATGTTTGACGATGATGCCGGCATTGCCGCCAAAGAGCTGGATCTGACCCTGACGACCCGCGACCGCGGCAAGCCGAAGGAGGAACAGACACCCATGTGCGGCGTGCCGTACCACAGTGTCGATGCGTATATCGCGCGGCTGGTGGCCAAGGGCTACAAAGTCGCCATCTGCGAGCAGATGGAAGACCCCGCACTGGCCAAGGGGATCGTCGAGCGGGAAGTGACCCGTATCGTCACCCCCGGCACGGTCACGGAAAGCTGTATGCTGGAAGAAAGCCGCAACAATTACATCGCCGCCCTCTACGGCGACCGCGACAAATACGGCCTTGCCTTCTGCGACGTTTCCACGGGAGAGTTTTATGTGACCGTCTGCGACGGCGCGGCCTGCGCCACGTCCGAGCTGGGGCGCTTTGCCCCCTCCGAGGTTATCCGCTGCGGCGATGCCGAAGATGAGATGCTGCGCGATGCACTGTTTCGCCGTCTGAACTGCTGTGTGGACGATGCCAACAGCGCGCTGTTCGATCAGGATGCCGCCGAAGTCGCACTGGAAAAGCATTTCGGCGCACCCATGGCCACACTGGGGCTGTCCGGGCTGCCCTGCGCCATCCGCGCGGCAGGCGGTCTGCTGCAAACACTGCTCCGGCTGCAAAAAAACGACCTTTCGCACATCCGCAGCCTGCAATACTACACGACCGGCCGCTTTATGGAGCTGGATCTGGATGCGCGGCGCAATCTGGAATTGACGCAATCCATGCGAAGCGGCGAAAAAAAAGGCTCGCTTTTATGGGTGCTGGATAAAACGCAGACCGCCATGGGTGGGCGCATGATCCGCTCGTGGCTGGAAAAGCCGCTCCTTGACCCGCTTGAGATCGAGCGCCGCCACGTCGCCGTGGAGGAGCTTGTGAATGCGCCCATCGCCCGCGGCGAGCTGACGCAGGCGCTGCGGGATGTGACCGACCTGGAGCGCGTCATGGCGCGCGTGGTCACGGGTACGGTCAACTGCCGCGACCTGTTGGGGCTTGCCCACGGTCTTCGCGCCCTGCCACAGGTGAAAACAGAGCTGGAACGCATGGAAGCGCCGCTTTTGAAAAAGCTGGCGCAGACCATCGACGCGCTGTCCGACTGCGCCGACTCCATCGAAACGACGCTGGTAGACGATCCCCCGCTGACCGTTCGCGAGGGCGGCATCATCCGCGCGGGTGCCGATGCGGAGGCCGACCGCCTGCGCGATATCATGCACGGCGGCGCAAGCACCATTGCCGCCATCGAAGCCGCCGAAAAGGAGGCAACGGGCATCCGCACGCTGAAAGTCGGCTACAACCGCGTGTTCGGCTATTACATTGAGGTATCCAAGTCCTTCGTCGATCAGGTACCCGCGCACTACATTCGCAAGCAGACGCTGGCCAACTGCGAACGCTACATCACGCAGGAGCTGAAGGATCTGGAAAATCAGGTGCTCACGGCCAAGGATCGCCTGATCGCGCTGGAATATCAGATCTTCACCCGTCTGCGCGAAACGCTTGCCGCGCAGGCTGCGCGCGTGCAGCAGACCGCCTCCGCCGTAGCCACCGCAGATACGCTGTGTTCGCTCGCCAACGTCGCGGCGGCACGCGGATACTGTCGCCCCGAGATCACAACAGGCAACGAGATCACCATTCTGGACGGGCGGCATCCCGTGGTAGAGCTGATGCTCAAGGACAGTCTGTTCGTTCCCAACGACACCCGCCTCGGCGGTGCCGACAACACAGTCTGCATCATCACCGGGCCGAACATGGCCGGTAAATCCACCTATATGCGCCAGGTCGCGCTGATCGTGCTGATGGCGCAGATGGGCTCGTTCGTCCCGGCGCGAAGCGCCCGCATCGGTCTGGTCGACCGGGTGTTCACCCGCATCGGCGCGAGCGACGATCTGGCCTCCGGCCAGTCCACCTTCATGGTGGAAATGGCAGAGGTCGCTTCCATTCTGAAATATGCCACCTCCCGAAGCCTGCTGATCCTGGATGAGATCGGCCGCGGCACCTCTACCTACGACGGGATGTCCATCGCCCGCGCTGTTTTGGAGTACACCGCCAATCCCAGGCGACTCGGCGCAAAGACGCTGTTCGCCACCCACTATCATGAGCTTTCCGCCATTGAGGCAGAGCTGCCCAATGTCAAAAATTACAACATCGCCGTGAAAAAGCGAAACGACCGGATGATCTTCCTGCGCAAGATCGTCCCCGGTGCGACCGACGACAGCTACGGCATCGAGGTAGCCGGTCTGGCGGGGCTTCCCGCCGCAGTCGTCAGCCGCGCGCGGCAGATCCTCGCCGATCTGGAAAAGGGCGGCGCGCCCGTTGTGGTGCGTGAAAAGGCGGCAGACGATCAACTGTCCGTGCTGGATCTGCACAGTCGGCAGATCTGCGATGCGCTGTCCGCGCTCACGGTCGAAACGCTGACCCCCATCGAAGCCATGAACGAACTGTACAAACTGAAAAGGATGCTGAATTGATGGCAAGATCCAAACAACTCCCGTTTTCCATGACCACGGCCGAATGTGTGCTGGGCTTTGCTTACGCGGCCTTCGACCTGTTTGCGCTCCCGTCGCTGCTGAAGCGTTTTAATGCGCTGCTCGTGCAGCCGATGAACAGCGCATGGATCGATTTTATCTATTTTTCCCTGAACTTTGTGTTTCTGGTCGGCATTTTGCATCGGTATCTCAGGCGCTCGCTCGGCTACACAGGAAAGCATATCGGAGATTTCGTGATCGCGGTACTGCTGGGCTTTCTCGCGTATTGGGTCAGCAACTATGTGCTGTCCGATCTGATCGCAAAATTCCTCCCGGACTTCGTGAACCCGAACGATGTGGCGATCTCCTCGGTGCTGCCCGGCGGCTTTTCCGTCATGGTCGTCGGCACTGTGCTCCTGGTCCCCGTCGCGGAAGAACTGATCCACCGCGCGCTGATCTTCGGCACGCTGCACCGCAGCAGCCGCGCCGCCGCATATCTTGTTTCAAGCGTCTTTTTCGCCGCGCTGCATGTGCTCGGCTATATCGGCAGCGCAGAGCCGCTGCATCTGCTCGTTGCGTTCGCGCAGTATCTGCCTCCCGCGCTCGTGCTCGCCCGGACGTATGAAAAAAGCGGCTCGATCTTCGCGCCCATGCTTCTCCACGCCGCGATCAACGCGATCGGGATCCTTGCTTTGAGGTAATATCCATGTCGAAAATCCTGCAATTACCGTCTCATATCGCCAACCTGATCGCCGCCGGCGAAGTCGTGGAGCGTCCCGCGAGCGTCGTCAAGGAGCTTCTGGAAAATGCCGTCGATGCGGGCGCGACCAAGATCACCGTCGAGATCAAAGACGGCGGTATGACCTTCCTGCGCGTTACGGACAACGGCTGCGGCATGTCCGAAGAAGATGCGCGCACCGCCTTTTTGCGCCATGCTACCTCCAAGCTGCGCACAGCCGAGGATCTGGCCGCTATCCATACGATGGGCTTCCGTGGGGAAGCGCTGGCTGCCATTGCCTCGGTCAGCCGCATCGACCTTTTATCCGCCACGCAGGACAGCCTCGGCGGTGTGGCGCTTCATCTGGAGGCCGGGAATATCCTGTCGCAATCCGAGGCCGGGTGCCCCGTCGGCACGACCATTCTGGTGCGCGATCTGTTCTTCAACACCCCCGCGCGCATGAAATTCATGAAATCCGACTCCGTCGAAGGCAGCCGCGTCACGGCCGCCGTACAGCTTCAGGCGCTGGCGCATCCCGAAGTCTCCATCACGCTTCTGCGTGACGGAAAGCAGGTGCTGTCTACGCCCGGAAGCGGCGGGCTGGAAGCCGCCGTGTACTGCGTGTACGGGCGTGAGTGTGCGAAAATGGTCAAAGTGGACAGCCGCTGGGAGCAATATCACCTGAGTGGCTTTGTCAGCAGGCCGACCGACGCACGCCCCAGCCGCGCCCTTCAGACCTTCTTCGTCAACGGGCGCCCCGTCAAGTCGCGCATCATGGTCACAGCGCTGGAAGAAGCCTTCCGCAATCAGATCATGGTCGGCAAGTTCCCCGCCTGTGTGCTGCATTTGCAGCTTCCGCCCAATGCGGTGGATGTCAATGTGCATCCTGCAAAGACCGAGGTGAAATTCCTTTCGGAAAAAGCGGTCTTCGACTGTATCCATTACGGCGTTCTGGGCGCGCTGAACAAAGCGCCCGATCGGCCGCAGCTCCGCTTTACCCCGTCGCCCGCGCAGCCTGCGCCGCAGACACCCGCCGCGCCCGTGAAAAACGAGTCGTTTTTCCGTACGGCGGATGCCGGAACTTTCTCGCGGCCTGCCGCCGCAGCAGCAGATGTGCCGCTGCCGAAGCGCGAGCCCGCCGCAGTCGCAAAATCCGCCGCCGTGCCGCGTTTTACCGTGCAGGAGCCGATCGTTCTCCCCAAGCCCATGCCACCCGCTCCCGCCCCTGCTCCCGCCGTATCGGCACCGCCTGCCGAAGTGGAACCGCAGATGGAGCAAACGGCGCTGGAAATGCCGCCGCAGATCCCGTGGCGCATGGTCGGCGAGCTGTACCGCAGCTATATTCTGGTTGAGCAGGGCGACGAGGCATTCCTGATCGATAAGCACGCCGCGCACGAGCGTATCCTCTTCGAAAAGCTGAAAGCCGATCCCGAAAAGATCTCCGCGCAGGCGCTGCTTGCCCCCATCTCCGTCCGACTTGCCCCCACCGCCGCGGCGGAGCTGCTGGCCAATCGGCCCATTCTGACGGAACTCGGTTTTGAGATCGACGAATTCGGCGAAGATACTATCCTGTTGCGGCAGATCCCGATGGATCTGTCGCCCGACGATGCCGCCGACGCGGTGGAGAGTCTGGCCGCCGATCTGCTCAGCGGCCGCCGTGATCAAGCCGCCACCGTACGCGACGAGCTGTTGCACACCGTCGCCTGCAAGGCCGCCATCAAAGCCGGTTGGGTCAACGACGAGCGGGAGCTTTTGGCCGTTGCGAAAGCGGTCATGGAAAACGAAGACCTCAAATACTGCCCGCACGGCAGACCCATCTGCATCACCCTGAGCAAAAAACAGCTCGAAAAACAATTCAAACGAACATAACGGAGGACTTTATGCCAAGAACCGAGCAGGCAATCTTTACCAATCTGTGCCTGATATACGATAACAAAGGTAATATTCTCGTAGAAGACCGCCTCGATCCGACTTGGCCGGGACTCTGCTTTCCCGGTGGCCACGTAGAGCCGGGCGAGTCCTTTGTGGAAGCCGTCATTCGCGAGGTACGCGAGGAAACGGGTCTGACGATCGATGATCCCAGGCTCTGCGGCACCAAGCAGTTTCAAACGAATAAGGGCGAACGGTATGTGGTGCTGTTTTACAAAACCGACCGTTTCTCCGGTGAACTGCGCGCTTCCGATGAGGGAGAAGTGTTCTGGATCTCCAGGGAAGAACTGAAAAAACGCGTTCTTTGCGACGATTTTGCGTCCATGCTGCAAGTGATGGAATCCGAAGACCTGAGCGAATTTTACTATTATCAAGAGCCCAACGGAACGTGGGGGCTGAAATTACTATGAACAACATCATCTGCATTGCAGGCCCTACCGCGTCGGGCAAGACCGCCCTGTCCATTGCGCTGGCCGAAGAACTGAACGGCGAGGTGATCTCCTGCGACTCCATGCAGATCTATCGCCGCATGGACATCGGCACCGCCAAGCCCACGCGCGAAGAAATGCACGGCATTGTCCACCACATGCTCGACATAGCCGACCCGGGCGAGGATTTTTCCGTCAGCCGTTACTGCGAGATGGCAACGCCGATCCTGGATGACGTGCTCGCACGCGGCAAAACCGCCATCGTCGTCGGCGGAACGGGGCTGTATATGGACAGCCTCATGCGCGGCAACGACTTTGCGCCCGTGCCCGCCACGGGAGAGCGCGAAAAGCTGGAAGCGCAGCTCGCGCAGCAGGGCATCGCGCCGCTGCTGGCCGAACTGGAACGCATCGACCCGGAAGCCGCCGCGCGTTCGCAGGGAAATCCCCGTCGGATCATCCGCGCGCTGGAGGTTTACCGCGAGACAGGCGAAACGATCACCGCCCATAACCGAAAAACGCAGAGCATCCCGCCGCGCTATACGCCCCTGCGGCTTGGACTGGATTTTGCCGAGCGGAGCGAGCTGTATCGGCGCATCGACCGCCGCGTCGAGCTGATGGTGGAGGCGGGGCTGTTGCAGGAGATCCGTGCGCTGCTGCGCGACGGCATTTCCGAGCACTGCACGGCCATGCAGGCCATCGGCTACAAGGAATTTACGGATGCGCTCGCCGGGCGCAGCAGCGTGGAAGCCGCCGTCGCGCAGGTGCAGCAGGCCTCCCGCCGCTATGCCAAGCGTCAGCTGACCTGGCTTCGCCGAAATGCGGATATGCATTGGATCCTCCGTCAAAACGGTGATACGGCTGCGGAAATTCTTTGCCGCGCACGACAGATTATTCGCAATTGCGACAATTGAATATGCTATGATATAGGTATCCTCAAATCCACAGAAAGAAGGTATACATATGTCAGATGCGATCAACCTACAGGATGCCATTTTGAATGAAGTGCGGCGCGACCGCGTGCCGGTCACACTGTTTCTGATGAATGGCTTTCAGCTCCGGGGGATCATCACGGGATTCGACAGTTTCGTCGTAGTCCTCGTGACCGACGGCAGGCAGCAGATGATCTACAAGCACGCCATCTCAACCCTGGCCCCCATCAAGCCTCTGAAGGCAGCAGCACCCACTGCATAGCACAACAGGCGACGGAGCAACCTCCGCCGCCTGCTGCTTTTTGTGCCTCCCGCACGTCACCGTATAAAACAGAAAGAAGGAACAGGTATGTCCATTGCCGAAAACATCGCCGCCATTCGCGCGCGGATCGAGCAGGCCGCCCGTGCGGCCGGACGCGACAGCAGCACCATCACGCTCTGCGCCGCGACAAAAATGAACGACGCGACCCGTGTGCGCGAGGCCATCGCAGCCGGGGTCACATGCTGCGGAGAAAACCGCGTGCAGGAGCTGACCCAGAAGCTGGCGCAAAACGCCTACGAAGGCGCGCGCCTGCACTTCATCGGCCATCTGCAAACCAATAAAGTGCGGCAGGTCGTGGGAAAAGTCGACCTGATCCAGAGCGTGGACTCCGCCCGACTTCTGGATGCCATCGCAGCGGAGGCGCGGCGGCAGGAGATCCGCCAGGATATCCTGCTGGAGATCAACGTCGCACAGGAGGCAAGCAAGAGCGGCTTCGCCGTTTCCGAACTGCCCGAAATTCTGGAAAAAATGCGGGAAATCCCCAATGTTGGGGTGCGCGGCCTGATGGCGATCCCGCCGATTTGTAAAAAAGTCGGAGAGAACAACAAATTTTTTCTGGAAATTTACAACCTTGCTGTTGACATAACGAGAAAAAAATACGATAATGTAGAAATGGAGATCCTGTCCATGGGTATGTCCGACGATTACGCCGAGGCGATCGCCTGCGGCAGCACCATGGTACGGCTCGGCACCGCCGTGTTCGGTGCGAGAAACTATTCCGATCCGCATCGCACCTGATGTGACATATTTAGGAGGAAGCACGCATGAGTTTTTGGGATAATGTAAAGAAGTTTGCCCAGCCTTACGCCGATGATGAATACGATGAATACGAAGATGCCGAAGACGGCTTCGAGGAAACACCGCCCCGCCCCGCCCGCCGCGCCGCCGCGGAGAGCACCGAGCCCGCCGCCCCCGAAAGCGGCAGCTTCAGCGGGAAGGTCATCAATATGAACGGCAACCGCCCCGCGGTCGTCCTGTTCCGTCCGGTCAGCTTCAACGACGCGACAAAAGCAGCCGACGATCTGCGCGACAAAAAGGCCGTGATCGTTAATCTGGAAAACGTGGACAAGGCGATCTCCCGCCGCGTCATCGATTTCCTGTCCGGCTGTGCATATGCGCTGGACGGCACGGTCAATAAGATCGCGCTGGCGACCTATCTGTTCTGCCCGCACAACATGGAGGTCATGGGCGATCTGGAGAATTTGCAGGCAGAAGCGGAAGCCTATGTCTGAACGGATTGTTGTGAGAGGATGGATGACACATGATAACACCGCAGCAAATTGAGCAGGTCTCTTTCGGCAAGCAGACTTTCGGTGGCTACGATATGCAGGCCGTGGATGAATTTCTGGAACCCCTGACCGAGGATTATATCACCCTGTACAAGGAAAATGCCCTGCTGAAAAGCAAGATGCGCGTTCTGGTCAGCAAACTGGAAGAATACCGCAAAAACGAGTCCTCCATGAAAGAGGCCATGGAGCAGACCCAGAAAAACTGCGACGATATGGTTCGGGAAGCGGAGGCGCGCTGCGCGCAGATGCTGGGCGAAGCGAACGAGGCTGCCGCCGAAAATGCACGCAATGTCAACGCCCGCATTGCCGCCGAAGATCAGCGCGTGGACGACGCACGCCGTCTGGCCGCCGCCAAGATCGAAGAGCTGGAATTCCAGCTGAAAAGCTGCATTGAAACGCTTGAGCGGATCAAAGCATCCAACCGTCCCGCCGCAGCCCGCAGCGTCGCATTCGATTATGACAAAGCCGAAGCCAATTCCCGCGCCGTGGCAGACGAGATCGCCAAAAATGTGGAGGCACAGGTCGGCACCGCCGAAGACGATGCGCCCAAGGCAGAGCCGAAGCATCCCGTTTCCGACACGACCACAAAATTTGCAAATCTGCAATTCGGTCGCAATTACGACCCGCTGAATAAATGATCCATCCATGCTGAGACGAGGACAAGTCGCCTGAGCTGCCTGTTTTCCAGAGAACTGCCGGTCGGTGCGAGGCAGTAAACGGCGCCGGGCGGTATCCCCTCCGAGCTGTGCACCGAAGCCCGTTTCGGGTGGGTAGGCTGCACCGGGTTCGCCCGATACCGCGAAAACGAGTGTCGCCCCCACGGGCGGAACGAGAGTGGTACCGCAGAGGTCATGCGCCTTTGTCTCTTGACAAAAAGAGACAAAGGCTTTTTTTATCGAAATTTCAAACGGAGGAGTATTCCATGGATTATAAAAACACCATCATCACCCCGAAAACCGATTTCCCCATGAAAGCAGGGCTCCCCGCCCGCGAGCCGGATATGCTGAAAAGATGGCAGGAGATGGATCTGTACCATACCATGCTGGAAAAGAACCGCGATCTGCCGCCCTTCATCGTGCACGACGGCCCTCCCTTTTCCAACGGCTATATCCACATGGGGCACGCGCTGAATAAGACGCTGAAGGATTTTATCGTGCGCAGTCATGCCATGATGGGCTACTACACGCCCTATGTCCCCGGCTGGGATAACCACGGTCTGCCCATCGAGCGTGCCATCGAAAATTCCAAGCGCAAGCTCAACCGCGATATGTCCGTCACCGAATTCCGCGATGCCTGCGCCGATTTTGCGGAAGATTTCATCCAAAAGCAGATGGCGGGCTTCCGTCGTCTGGGCGTGGTCGCCGACTGGGAGCATCCCTACCGCACGATGGACCGACACTTCGAGGCACAGGAAGTGAAGATCTTCGGCCGCATGTTCGACAAGGGCTATATCTATAAGGGTCTGAAGCCCGTTACCTGGTGTCCCGCCTGCGCCACCGCCGTCGCGGAAGCGGACATCGAATATCAGGACGATCCGTGTACCTCCGTGTATGTCAAATTCGCATTGAAGGACGATCTGGGGAAGCTTCCCGACTTCGACCTGAGCCGCACCTTCTTCGTCATCTGGACAACGACGATCTGGACTCTGCCCGGCAACATGGCCGTATGCCTGCATCCGCGCGAAAGCTATGTGCTGGTCAAGGCCGAAAACGGCGAGACTTATATCATGGCCGAAGCGCTGACGCAGAAGACCATGCAGCGCGGCGGTCTGGAAAATTACGAGATCCTCGCCCGCTATCCCGGCGCTTTCTTTGAAAATATGCTGGCGCAGCACCCGTTCCTGGACAAGACAAGCCGTCTGGTCAATGCGGACTATGTCACCATGGACTCCGGCACGGGCTGCGTGCACACCGCCCCCGGGTTCGGCGCGGACGACTACCGCACCTGCATGCGCTACGGCATGGAGCTCGTCGTCCCCGTGGACGATCACGGTCGCCATACCGACTACGCTGGCAAATACGCCGGCCTGAAGACGGAAGAAAGCAATCCCGTCATTCTGGCCGATCTGCGCGAAAGCGGCGCACTGTTTGCCGCCGAACAGATCGTCCACTCCTATCCGCATCATGACCGCTGCAAAAAGCCCGTGATCTTCCGCGCCACGCCGCAGTGGTTCTGCTCCGTGGAAGCGTTTAAGGATCAGGCGGTCGCCGCGATCGAAAACGTGCAGTGGTATCCCGCATGGGGCGAAGATCGCATGGTCAGCATGATCCGCGAACGCGCCGACTGGTGCATCTCCCGCCAGCGCCGCTGGGGCATGCCCATTCCCGTGTTCTACTGCGCCGACTGCGGCAAGCCCGTGTCCACCCCCGACTCGATCGCCAAACTCAGCGCGCTGTTTGACGAGCACGGCTCGAATATCTGGTTTGAAAAGGATGCCATGGAGTTGATCCCCGAGGGCTTCACCTGCCCGCACTGCGGCGGCAGGCAGTTCGGCAAGGAGAAGGACACGCTGGACTGCTGGTTCGACTCCGGGTCGACGCATTTTTCCTCGCTGATGCACCGCACGCCGCAGCTCTGGCCCGCCGATGTATATCTGGAAGGTGCCGATCAGTACCGCGGCTGGTTCCAGGCCTCGCTGCTGACGAGCGTCGGCGCGCTGGATCGCGGTGCACCGTTCCGTCAGGTGCTGACGCACGGCTGGACGGTGGACGGGCAGGGACGCGCCATGCACAAATCGCTGGGCAACGGCGTTGACCCCGCCGACCTTATCAAGGAGTTCGGCGCGGATATCGTGCGCCTGTGGGCAGCTTCTTCGGATTATCACGCGGATGTGCGCTGCTCAAAGGAGATCTTCAAGCAGATCGCGCAAAATTACCTGAAATTCCGCAACACCGCCCGCTATTGCCTTGGCAATCTGGCCGATTTCGATCCGAACACCGATATGGTGCCCGCCTCCGAACTGGAAGAACTGGACAAATGGGCACTCACGCGCCTGAACGCACTGACCGATGCCTGCAAGAAGGCATATAACGGCTATGAATTCCATGTCGTCACGCACCTTATCAACGATTTCTGCGTGGTCGATCTTTCCGGCTTCTATCTGGATATCCTCAAGGATCGGCTGTATTGCGAGGCGCGCACCGGTCTGCGCCGCCGCAGCGCGCAAACCGCGCTGTACCTGATCGTGGATGCCATGGCGAAGCTCTTTGCTCCCATTCTGGCCTTTACCTGCGACGAGATCTGGCAGGCTATGCCGCACCTCGCGACCGACGATCGGCGCAACATCCTGCTCAATCAAATGCCCGCATCGTTCGATGCCTACGCACTGTGCGCAGAAGCCATGGGCGAATGGGACAGGATCATCAAGCTGCGGCAGGATGTCAACGGCGTTTTGGAAAAGGCGCGCGCCGATAAGCGCATCGGCAAAGCGCTGGAAGCGCGTGTAACGCTGCAAACCGCAGATGAGGCTCTGAAAGCGCTCTGCGATCGCGCCGACCTTGCGGAGATCTGCATCGTGTCCGCTGTGGAGCAGGCCGCGCCCGAGGTCGGAGCGCAGGTCGGTGTCGGCACGAATTATCCGTCCGTGACCATCGGCGTATCCGAGGCGGCGGGCGTAAAGTGCCCCCGCTGCTGGATGCACGCCGTCAATGCCGACGAAAACGGCCTCTGCCCGCGCTGCGCCGCCGTTCTGGCACAGTCCGATCTGACCATATAAGCCCTGTGCGCGCCGGAGCGACTTGCCCCGGCGCGCTTTTTCCACTTGCCAATCGAAAAAATGATGCTATAATGGTTTTGAAATACATCGGGAAGCCCACCGCTTCCCCGATAAAAGGAGATGACTGCCATGCAACCCATGATGGATGCACTGGTCAAAACGCAGGCAGGCCCCGGCCTGACCCTGATGCAGATGCCCGTTCCGCAGCCCGGCCCCGGCGAGGTGCTGATTCGGGTGCATAAAACCGCGATCTGCGGCACCGATGTTCATATTTACAACTGGGATCCCTGGGCGCAGCTGCACATCAAGCCGCCGATGATCATCGGCCATGAATATGTGGGCGAGATCGCCGCCGTCGGCGCGGGCGTAACGGGGCTTCAGATCGGGCAGCGCGTTTCCGGCGAAGGGCATATCACCTGCCACCACTGCCGCAACTGCCACACGGGCAATATCCAGTGGTGCAAGGACACGCGCAGCGTCGGCGTGGATCGCGACGGCGCATTCGCCGAATACGTCTGCATACCGGAAACCAACCTCATCCTGATCGACGAAAGCCTGCCGGAGGATATCGTCGCATTTTTCGACGCGTTCGGCAACGCAACCCATACGGCGCTGATGTTTGACCTGATCGGAGAGGACGTGCTCATCACCGGCGCAGGTCCGATCGGCCTGATCGCCGCGGCAATTTGCAAATACGCCGGCGCACGCCGTGTCGTCATCACCGATCTGAACGATTATCGGCTTGATCTTGCGCGGAAAATGGGCGTGGACGCTGCCGTAAACACCGCCGCAGAGGATCTCGGCACCGTCATGCGGGAGCTGGGCCTGGTCGAGGGATTCGATGTCGGACTGGAAATGTCCGGCAACGGCGGCGCATTGCAGCAAATGATCGGCCTCATGCGCAACGGCGGCAAGATCAGCCTGCTCGGTATCGGCAATCGCCCCGTTGAAATGGATATGAACACGATCATCACCAAGGGGCTGACGCTTCAGGGGATCTACGGCCGCAAAATGGACAACTGGCACCAGATGAGCTATATGGTGCAGGGTGGCCTTGACCTCAGCGGCGTGATCACCCATCGCTTCCACTACACCCGCTTCCGGGAGGGCTTTGAGGCCATGAATTCCGGCCGTTCCGGTAAGGTCATACTCGACTGGACGAAATAACGCCCGCAGACAGGAGGATATTTCCATGAAATCCGCATTACAAGCCATCAACGCAGAGCTGGATGCCATTCGGAGCGCCGGAACATGGCGCGAAGAACGCATCATCACGACCCCGCAGTATTCCAGGATCGACACCACGGCCAAATCCGGCGTAGTCAACCTCTGCGCGAACAATTACCTTGGACTGTCCGCACATCCCGAGCTGATCCGCGCCGCCAGGGACAGCTACGACCGCTGGGGCTTCGGCCTTTCCTCCGTTCGGTTCATCTGCGGCACGCAGCAGATCCACAAGGAGCTGGAAGCGCGCATTTCCGCCTTCGTCGGCATGGACGATGCCATCCTCTATTCCTCCTGCTTCGATGCCAACGGCGGCCTGTTTGAAACGCTGCTGGGCGCGGAGGATGCCGTGATCTCCGACGAGCTGAACCACGCCTCCATCATCGACGGCGTTCGCCTTTGCAAGGCAAAGCGCTATCGCTACAAAAACAACAACATGGACGACCTGCGCGCGTGTCTTGCGGATGCGCGCAGCAGCGGCTGTAAGAAGATCCTGATCGCGACCGACGGCGTCTTCTCCATGGACGGCTACATTGCCGATTTGCAGGGCATCTGCGATCTGGCCGACGAATTTGACGCGCTCGTCATGGTCGACGACAGCCACGCCGTCGGCTTCATGGGCGAACACGGCCGCGGCACGCCGGAATACTGCGGTGTAGCGGGGCGCGTGGATATCCTCACCGGTACATTCGGCAAGGCTCTCGGCGGCGCTTCGGGCGGTTACACGGCGGCGCGGCAACCGATCGTCGATCTCCTGCGGCAAAAGAGTCGCCCGTACCTGTTCTCGAATACCGTCGCACCCGCGATCTGCGCCGCAACGATCCGCACGATCGATCTTCTGGAGCAGTCCACCGCCCTTCGCGACCGCGTCCACGAAAATGCCCGCTATTTCCGCGCGCAAATGGAGCAGCTCGGCTTCGATCTGCTCCCGGGCGAACATCCCATCGTGCCCGTCATGCTGTATGACCCTGTCGTCGCGCATGAATTTGCCCGTCGGATGCTGGAAAAGGGCGTGTATGTGGTGGCGTTCTGCTACCCCGTCGTGCCGAAGGGAAAAGATCGCATCCGCACGCAGATCTCCGCCGGGCACACGCGCGAGGACATTGACCTTGCCGTGCGCTGCTTCCGCGAAGTCCGCGAGGAAATGGGTCTGAAATAAAAAAACACATCCACCGGCGGCGAACCGGTGGATGCTTTTTTATAAGAATGATGTTGGGAAACGCGTTCAGCTCCCCGAGGAGACCTTTGCGCGGTAGCTCTCGACTTCCCAGTTGACGATGAAATCCACCAGCCACTGCGGCATAGCGGACACCCCGCCGAAGGAGCGGGCATAGACACTGATCTTCACGCCGTCGCGGAAGACCGCCAATGCGGTGTTCGCATTTTTCTCGGAGTCGCCCATGGCGAATACGCCGAGTCCCTCCGCCCAGGCAATGCGCGGGGCATAGCCGTTTGCATCCCGATATGCGCGGAAGCACGCCGCCACATCCGCGCCGTCGCGCAGGATCAGCGGAGCTGCCTTGCAGTAAACGATGTGATCGGGCGTGAAGCAGCCGACATGCGGGTCGTATTCCAGCACGGCTCTGCTGCTGTCCGATACCACGCAGCCACGCTCGCCCCAAAGCTCCCGCAGCGTCGCTGCGATCTGTCCGACTTTATCTGCATCCGTCTGCACGGCGGTGAAATCGGGCTGCTCGCGCAGCTGCGCACGGATCGCGCCCATGGTGTCGGCCACAAGCACATCGATCTCCTGTGTGGTGTCCGCTGCAAAGAATACGCCGTGATTTTCCAGGAAGATCATTTGCGGGCAGCGTCCCGTTGCCGCCTTTGCCTGCGCCAGCGCTTTCATGCACAGCATGGCCAGCGTGTAGCCGGGCTTGGAGTTGGGCACCCAGATCGCCTGCGGGAACAGCCGCGCGATCACCTGCGCGCCCTGCGCAGAGCAGGTAACGCCGTTGACGCTCGCGGGGTGCAAATGCAGCACGAATTTCCATTCCAGCAGATCATGCAGGACGGTTTCCACGCTCGGGCGGCGGCTCTCCCCTGCCCGCCGCGCAGCCATCATATCCGCAAGCACCTGTGCCTCGCATTCGGCTTCCGTTTCGGAATATTGCTTCGTGCGGATCAGATGCAGCAAAGTTCTGTCCATGCGGACGAATTCCTCCGGGCGAATGGTCGCAAGCGCCGTACCGGAGCCTTTGACATACAGTGTCTCGTCGTCTTTATATGAGGTGTTGCCGCCGCCTGCGAGAACATAATCCGCGTCCGCGCCGTATCGATTGGACATGGCGGCCAGCGCCGCCAGATTTTGATTGGTCATATTGCAAAGCCTCTTTTCTGTAGGGTCTGCCCACTGCATGATGCAGTGGGCAGAGCGCGGTCGTTAGATGTTTTTGGCGTTCGCGAGCACGTATTTTTCCGCTTCCGGGCACCACAGGCCGTTGTTGGCTTTCACGATCCTGTCCAGATCGGCATAGAACGGATCTGTCTTGCCAAGCTCGGCAAAGTCCGCCAGCGCCACCATGGGCATATCCTTGTTGGTGTAGACCAGCTTCTTTCCGCCGGGGATCTTCGGCAAATTCAGCGTGGTGTCGATCACGGAGGTCAGGCCTCCGACATGGGTGATCATCGCGGCGGGGTTGAGGCGACCGTCCTCCATCATGGAGATCGCTTCGATCATGTCGGCCGTGTTGCCGCCGCTCGTACCGCAGATGTGCGTCGCGCTGTAGTGCACGTTGTAGAAGTTGAACATGGCGGAGAAATCCGTCTTGGTCGGGCCGGCGAAGAAGTTCAGGCAGCCGTCGCGCGCCAGCAGACGGTCGGCCTGCTCGACGACGGGCTTAACGGGCGCATAGACGAAAATATCATTGAAGCCCTCGCCGCCGGTCAGCGAACGCAGGTGATCGTCGGCATTTTCATACTCGGCGGTGTTGACATAGATGAGCTTTACGCCGTTCTTTTCCGCTTCAGCCGGGGAAAGGATCTGTGCGGCGCGTGTCAGACGGGCGGCATCCACATCCGTCACGACGACCAGCGAAGGCTTACGGTCGCAGTGGATGGCATAGTCGATCGCACCCAGACCCATCGGGCCGGCGCCGGCCAGAATGGCCATCTTGCCGCCGACGGTGATGCCCATGTCGTGAACATAGCTGCCGGGAGTGGTGTGATAGTTGGCATGGTATCCGCCGACGATGCAGCTCATCGGCTCGGCCAGAGAGCCGTAGAAGAACGCGTCATTGTTATAGCGCAGCAGGCAGCCGCATTCCATGACCTCGTGCGGAATGATGATGTAAGTCGCGTCGCCGCCGATATGCGCATAGGAATAGCCGGGCGCAGCGAGGCTGCCCTTATAGTTCATGGCAGGCTGGATGGCGAATTTTTCGCCGGGCTTAAACTGATCGGCCCATTTTGCGCCGACCTGCACGATCTCGCCGCAGAACTCATGCCCGATGATCACGGGATTTTCCGCCACATCGTCGGGTACGCGCTTGTGATTCGGGCCCTGGATGGCCGCCTTGTGCGAGGACATGCAGATGCTGTCGGAGATCACGTGTGCCAGGATCTCATCCTCTTTGATTTGCGGAAGCTCAAATTCTTCCAGTCTCAGATCGTTTACGCCGTAGATACGAACCGCTTTCGTCTTCATAAATTCGCACTCCTGTATAATATTTTTTCCCGATTCGGGAACAGTTTTCCGACTGTTATTTTACCAATTTTCATCGGATATGTCAATGGTTTATCCGTGATCGTGCACAATTTCCGTCGCTGCGGCCGCGGCACCGCAGCATGGGGGAGAAAAAACGAAAAAAGTTATTGACCTGTATGCTTTTTTCGGTTATAATACATCGGAATGACTTTATACAGGGAAGTTCTGCGCAAAACGGCACACGCCGACAGATCGGACGCATCGCAGCTTCCCCCGGTCGATCCCTTTGTTTTGCTGCGGCCAACGCTTTGGCTGTCGAGCATATACGGAAAGCGCGGCGCGTATCGCAGCTTTCCGAACGATCCCGATTTTACTGACGAGGAGGTGTACCCCGATGAAGCGTACCTATCAACCCAGCCGCCGCCACAGAGCCAAAGTCCACGGCTTCCGCCAGAGAATGGCTACTTCCAACGGCCGTAAGGTTCTTGCCCGCCGCCGTGCAAAGGGCCGCAAGGTTCTGTCCGCCTGATCGGCCGTGGATACGGCAGCACCCGCAGCGGGTGAAACGGGAGTCCGTGCGGGGCGGTATTCGCCCCGCTCCCTTTTTATCGGGCGCATTTCGGTTTTTTGACGCGAAGCGTTTCGGAGGCACACCATGAAGTTTTCCAGCAGTCTGAAGCTCAATCACATATTCCGCAGGCTCTACGCGACGCACGGTCATGCAAACAGCTGCATCGTGCTGTACGCGCGGCGCAATCGGCTCGGTGTGAACCGCGTCGGGATCACGACGGGGAAAAAGCTCGGAAATGCCGTGGTGCGCAATCGTGCGCGCCGCCGCCTTCGGGAGGTCTACCGCCTGCACGAAACACAGTTCTCCCGCGGATGGGATATCGTGGTGGTCGCCCGTCACGCCTGTCTGGAGGCTGATTTTCGCGAGCTTTGCAGCGGATATCTGGCGCTGGCCGCCAAGGCCGGCCTGCTGGAGGATCGCCCGTGAAAAAGCTGCTGCTTCGCCTGATCCGCTTGTATCAAACGCATATCTCCCCCGCGTTTCCGCCCCGCTGCCGCTACTGTCCGACCTGTTCCGCTTACGCCTATCAGGCCATTTCCAAATACGGGGCTGTTAAGGGAGGCTGGCTTGCGCTGCGGCGGCTGCTGCGCTGCAATCCGTTTTCCCGCCATGACTACTATGACCCCGTTCCGTGACTTCCATTTTTTCTAGGAGGAAAGTCCATGCTATTGGCATTTCAATTAACCGACATCGTGACCGTGCCGTTCGGCTGGCTTCTGGGTTTTCTGTATGATCTGCTTGGCAACTACGCTCTGTCCATGATCGTATTTGCCGTCATCGTGCAGCTGGTGCTCCTGCCCATCACCATGAAGAGCAAGAAGAGCATGATGAAAATGTCTCGCCTGCAACCGAAAATGCAGGAGATCCAGCGCAAATACGCCGACGACAAGCAGAAGCAGAACGAAGCGCTGCAACAGCTGCAAAAAGAAGAAGGCGCGTCCATGGGGTGCGGCGGTTGCCTGTGGAGCCTTGTGCCCATGCTGATCCTGCTCCCGCTGTACACCGTCATCCGCCAGCCGATCGTCTATATTCTCGGGCAGTCGGCTGAGGTCGCCGAGCAGATCATTACCCTGATCAAAGAACTGGAGCCGACGCTGTTCGGTTCGAACAGCACACACGATCAGGTGGTCGCCGCGCAGGCGATCTCCCGCTATGCCACCGAGATCGCCGCCGCCATCCCCGGCCTCGGCGCAGATACGCTGGCCGGCATCAATTTTGAATTTCTGGGCGGGATCAACCTCGGCGCGATCCCAACCTTTAACGTATTCGCCTGGGACGTATGGAGCTGGGCGAACATCGGCGCTTTCCTGATCCCCTGCCTGTCCGCAGCCAGCCAGATCCTGCAAATGGCGATCTCGCAGAAGACCAACAACTCCGTGATCACCGATGAAAAGGGCGTACAGGACAAGGAGACCGCCGCCAATTCTCAGGCTGCACAGCAGACCAAGATGATGATGTGGATGATGACCCTGATGAATTTGTGGATCGGCTTTTCCGTTCCCGCCGCGCTGTCGCTGTACTGGTTCGTCGGCGGTGTCGTGCGCACATTTGAAGATCAGATTCTGACGCGGCATTACCGCAAGATCTATGATGCCGAGGATGCCGTCCGCCTGCAACGGGCGATGGAGCTGGAAGCGATCGAAGCCGAAAAAGAGCGCATCCGCGCCGAAAAGCGCGCCGCCAACCCCGACGGTATCACAACGAACACCAGCAGAAAAAAGCTGCAACAGAAGCAGAAAGAAGAACAGGAGGCCGCGAGGGCCGCAGCCGCCCGCGAATATGCTGCCCGCAAGGGCGCGCCGGAGGAAGAAAAGCAGGAAAAACTGCCTCTGTCCGGTATTTCCGAGCGTCCCTACTGCAAAGGCCGCGCATACGACCCCGACCGCTACCATTCTACGGAGGAATAAGCTGTATGGAAAAAACATTTGTTGCTTCTGGCAAGACGATCGATCTGGCCGTGGAGAACGCGTTGACCCAGCTCGGGTTGACGCGGGATGATGTCACCTGCGAAGTACTGTCCCTGCCCAAGGCCGGCTTTCTCGGATTCGGCGCACAGCCGGCAAAGGTCCTCGTAAAATACGAGGTCCCCGACCCGGTCGCCGAGCAAAAGCCGAAATCCGCACTCGGCTCCGCCTCCCGTTCGAAGCCCAAGTCTCAGCCCAAACCCGAGGCACCCAAGCCGCAGCCTAAGCCCGAGGCACCCAAACCGCAGCCCAAGCCCGAAGCACCCAAGCCGCAGCCCAGGCCCGAAGCACCCAAGCCGCAGCCCAAGCCCGAAGCGCCCAAGCCGCAGAAAACATACGCACCGGCCGAACCCGGCTCCGTCGAAGAGCGCATCGAGCAGTTCCTGAAGGGGCTGCTGGAAAACATGGGCTCGGAAGCCGTTCCGCACGCCGTAAAGGGGGAAGAAAACACCTACTACGTCGAGCTGACAGGTCGCGATCTGGGCTATCTGATCGGTCGCCGCGGCGATACGCTCGATGCTATTCAGCGTCTGTGCAATTACGCCGTCAACCACGGCACGGAAGGTCGCCTGCGCATCCATGTGGATGCCGAGGATTACCGCGCCAAGCGCGAGGACAGCCTGCGCAAATACGCCCGCAAAAAGGCGCAGCAGGTGCTCAAAGCACGCCGCCGCTGCGCACTTGAGCCGATGAACGCGTATGAGCGCCATGTGATCCACGCGACCTTGCAGGAAGTGGAGAACATCACGACATATTCCACCGGCACAGAGCCGAACCGTCGCGTCGTGATCGAATACGTCCGCTGACGCTTGCATGTACACAACAACGGGAGAAAGCACCGAGATCGTGCTTTCTCCCGTTTTCCGTTCTTCGGGCGCAGCCTGCGCGCCGCGCAGGCTCAATCCGGCTCATACATGGTCGCCGTCCCGATCGTCCAAAGATGCGTCGCTTTCATGTTATCGCAGATGTCCAGACTGAATACATGCCACAGCGCGCTGCTTTTTCCGACAGCCACGATCAGTTTTTCACTGTCCGAGCCAAGCACAGCTATGCTATAGCCCGAATTTCCGTCATCATCCCACATGCCGAGCGTTTCATCAAATCCGTCGACAGGTGCAGGGAACAGCTTTCCCGCATAGAGCAGGTCGCCATCGAAATTGCGAATTTCCGCTTTCCGATATCCGTTTTCGAGATAGAGCAGCATCGCAATGTCGTCGCCAAAATAGATATGATCGTCTGCCGTTGTAAATGCAAATCGTTGTACCGCATTGCCGTTTTGGATTTCATAAATGCCTTTCTGTGTTCCGATCAGTAGCACATCTTCCTCCGTGACCCATATGCGATAGTTCCGGTTTTCCCCGATACTGTCGCAGAAGATTTCCTCCGATGTGTCGTTCGTCAGGTCATAGTGCAGAACAGTCAAATCGGTTTTGCCGTTCGAAAGCGCAAAGTAAGCCGCGTTGTCGGTGAAAAACATCTCTGCTCTGCCACTGTTCTGATCTGCTTCATACAAAACGGTGATCGCATCGCTGTCCGGTGCGATGTAGCCAAATGTGAAGCGCAACGCAGCCTGCGTATCCTTAACAGACTCCCGTCTGCTGTAGAAAAACAGCTTATCCCGGTGCAACGCCCACTGCTGCACCGTATAGCTTGAATTGAGCGCTTCATAGTCCAGATCTCTGACCTTTTCGTGGTTCGTGCCATCCGGGTCACAGCGGTGCAGGCAAAGCGTTCCGAGGCTTGCGTTGGTTTCTCGCCCGAGCCAATACAACTTCTCGTCATACAGGCAAAACAGCTCAGGCATGACCTGCAAAAAAGCACCGCAGGTTTCGTCCTCGTGCGTGCAGCTCGGGTCGGGGCACAGAATGCCGGAAATGCCGCTCTGCCTGTCATAGTAGCAGAGCCGTCCACCGTTCAGGCCGTAAAAAGCGCCTTCGCTTTCCGCAAACTGCACAACGCCGCTCAGGAAAGAACCGTATTTGTTTTGAAAATTCTTGTCTGCGGAGTGCGACGTTTCCCCGTTTGGCAGGCCGTTTCCGACGCAGCCGGAGAGCAGCATACCGATCGCTAAGATCAGGCAGAAAGTGCGCTTTTTCACGCTGTTTCCTCCCCTCGGTTTTCATTTTATTGTCCCAAATATCTGCCGTACCGAAACATTCACACCTTGCATCCGTGCAGCAGACACATCGTCCTAGCCGACGATTCCGCCGCTCCAAAGATAGGTCGCTTTCATGTTATCGCGGATGTCCAGAAGAAACGTGTCGAAAACGTCCCCCTGCGTACTGCATACCTCCACGATCAGCTTATCCGCATCACCGCCGAGCACTGCATGTGAAAAATTTTCCTTGCGCATCCCAAGCGTTTCATCAAATCCATCGACCGACTGCGGGAATGTTTTTCCCTTGTATATCAATTCCCCATCGTAAGAGCGGATCTCCAGTGTCGAACAGTCGTCTTCTACAGTCAACACAACTGCAATTCCGTCCAGCAAATACGGGCAGCTGCTGTCAAAGTCAAACGAGAATTTCTTCGTGGCTCTACCCTGCTTCACTTCGTAAACATCGTGTGATGTACCCAGATATATCGTTTCGTCATCCGTGACCCACAGGCTCAGCAGTTGCTTCGGCAAAACATCTTTGCTGTCCAGCAGCACCTCCGAAGTTTGCTTATTCAGATCATATCGGAAGATTTTCAGTGCATCCTGCTCCGACACGGCATAATACGCTTTATCCCCACATAGGAACATCGTACCCATTCGGCCATCCGTTGCCGTCGTTTCGTAGAGAACCGTTTCCTCTTCTCCGTCCAGTGGGAGATAACCGAATGTGATCCGGTAGGTAGACTCTGTGCCGTTCACCTGTGTGCTTCTCCCCTGGAAGAACATCTTTCCGCGGTGCAGCGCCCATTCCTGGGGATTATACGCTTCGTTCCATTTTTCAAAGTCCAGCTCTTTCACATTTTCCAGCCCAGTGCCATCCAAATTACACCGATGCAGGCACAGGGAGCGGTAATCAGAAGGTGTAGTAGTTCCGATCCAATACACATGCCCATCATAGCAGGTAAACAGGGGGCAAAACGCCTGCACATAGCTTCCGCAGCCTGTGCCCGTATGCATACAGCTTGGGTCAGGGCAAAGAACGCCGGAAACTCCGCTTTTGCGGTCGAAATAATGGATGTGTTCGCTTTTCACCGCATAAAGGATGTCACCCGATTCTGCGATCGGCGTCAACACACCGGAAAAATACTTCATCTGTGCATCCCGATCTGTCCGCTCCGCGGCAGTCGGCTCTGTTGGTACAGCAGCAGGCGAACAGCCGCACAATATAACAACCAGTAAAAGCAGTGTAACCATTTTCCTCTTCATAGCATGGACATCTCCTCAATGTTTATTAAGCGGCAGAGGGGCTTTGACCCCTCTGCCATATGCTGAAGATTATAAATAATTGTTTACAGGGAAACTTCATAGGGGCCATGTGTCGCGCCATTAAAGTAATAATAAATTTTTGCATATGTGTAAGTATCACTGCTTTTTCTTTCATAGACAGCTCCCGCTTGCAGGCAGCCGTTATTCCCCGTAACTGTCAACAGAGGAATTTCTCGTTCATCATAGAAGACTATAGAAACCTTTGAAGAACACGTCTCAACAGGAACTGATACAGCGAGATCGTTCATGCTGACCGCACTAAATGCCGCACTAACTTTATCGCTACTTATATTAACACTTCCAACACAAGCATAACCGTCCTGTGTTCCGCGGTACAGCACCTGCGATACCGCAAAAGCGGGAGAGGCCATGGATGCCACCAGCAATACGCAGGCGGCGACGATCAAAATTCGATGCAGTTTTTTCATAATGATACCTCCGTATTAATCTTATTCTCAAGTTGTTCATACGTTCTCTGCGGCCGCAGTCTGCGCGCCGCGCTTCCGACTGCCCATCGGGCTCCCTCCCCTTCTTTGTTATGTTGTTATTTTATGCAGACGGCGCGCATTTGTCAAGGATAAAATCGCTTTTTGTCCCTTCTCGGAAGACGTGTACGCAACGCGAAAACAATATTGGTGATTTTGTCCTTGCTCAAAAGACACTCTTTTGAATTGGCGTGCAAAGCAGGCTCAGTCCGGCTCGTACATGGTCGCCGTCCCGATCGTCCAAAGATGCGTTGCTTTCATGTTATCGCGGATGTCCAACAGGAACACATGGTTTTGATCTACGGACAGCGATCCGTCAACCGTACCCATCGAAATCATATTCACAACGATCTTTTCGCTGTCTCCGCCAAGCACCGCGAGTCCAAATCCCGGTTTATCGGCTCCGCCGCCCCACATACCGAGCGTTTCGTCAAAGCCCTCCACCGGCTCGGGGAACAGCTTCCCGCTGTAAAGCAGAGTTCCTTCAAAATCGCGGATCTCTATCATGCGGTATCCGTCCGCAATGCTGCCCCATGCCACGATCCCGTCGCCCATGCATGCAAAAGATCTCTCCCCATCGGATAGCGCATATTTCTCAACAAGTGCCCCGTCCGTCACCACATATACCGCGCGGCCGGTCGCAATATGGACCGTTTCGTCCTCTGTGACGCACATTCCGTACCAGTTGCGATTTATTTCCGCAAAATCATCCGTATCCAGCAGAAGCTCCGTTGTGTCTTTCTTTGAATCGTAGCACAAAATCTTCAGCTCGCTGCTGCCCGCAGCCAAACTGTAAAAAATCTTTCCGTTCAAATAATACATATGCGGGTCAGTGCTTACTGCTTTCGTCTTGAACTCATCCAGCAGGATCGTCTCTTCGTCGCTGTCCGGCGGCAGATAGCCGAACCGCACGCGATAGCCGGCCTGTTCGCCCTCAGCGGTCTCGCTGCATGCCTCAAAAAACAGCTTATCCCCGTAAATCATCCAGTGCCTTACATTATAATTGCCATACTTCTCAAAATCCAGCACCCTGCATCTCTCGTGATTCGTTCCGTCCGGATCGCAGCGCCACAGGCACAGGGAGTTGTAGTTCGTCCAGGATTCTCGTCCCATCCAGTACAGCTTCCCATCATACATGGTAAGCATTGCGAAAGGCAAAGCTTTTATTATATAAGCACCGCACGAGTCATCCGCATGCGTGCAGCTCGGGTCGGGGCACAGAATGCCGGAAATGCCGCTTTGCCTGTCATAGTAGCAGAGCCGTCCCGCATTCAACCCATAAAAAACATTCTCCGTTTCGACGAAAGGATAGAGCAGACTCCGCGAGGATATATATTTATTCGAAGATAGGTTGTATCCGTTTTGCGGGCTTTTGTCCGATGGAAAAGCGCCTTCGGTCACCGAATTGCCCCCGACGCAGCCGGATAGTACCAAACAGACCGCCAAAAGCAATACTGCCATTCGCTCCTTCATGATCATCGCCCCTTCCTATAGATTTTAGAAGCGGCAGAGAGGCTGAAAGCCCCTCTGCCGCATGTAGCGAATCAGTTACTTGCATTGAGCACATACGGGCCATGTGTGATATCGTTAAAAATATATGTGCATGTAATCGCCGTGATCGCACTGTCAGCCACATAGCGCGTACCGGCATCTGTGCGCAGCAGCTTCCCGGTCGATGTGACCTGTACTTCTCCCGATGCTGTAAATGTTATCAAAGTCACGCTCGATGAACACATATCGGGGTCAATCGTCGGCACAAGTTCCCCGCTCAAAGTAGCGGAAAATGCCGCGGCCGCAACATTATCGTCAATAAGGCCGGTGCCTACGCAATTGTAGCCATCCTGCTTGCCACGGTACAAAACTTCCGATACTGTCGCAAAAGCGGGAGAGGCCATGGAAGCCACCAGCAATACGCAGGCGGCGACGATCAAAATTCGATGAAGTTTTTTCATAATGATACCTCCGTATTAATCTTATTCTCAAGTTGTTCATACGTTCCCTGCGGCCGCGGTCTGCGCGCCGCGCTTCTGACTGCCCATCGGACTCCCCTCCCTTCTTTGTTATGTTGTTATTTTATGCAGACAACGCGCATTTGTCAAGGATAAAATTGCTTTTTGTCTCTACTCAGAAGACTTGTGCGCGGCTGAAATACAATATTTGCGATTTTGTCCGTCCGAAAAAGACACATACATTAAAAACAGCAGGGACGATTTGTCCCTGCCGCAAAAACAGTGCGATCGCGTTATTTATTCCGGCGTTCTCTCGTCGCCAAGGAAGAAGACTGCCGCCGTGCCCGGGCCGCAGTGCGAGGCGATGCTCGTGCCGATGTCGAAAATGCGGATATCCGCGAGCTTCGGGAAGCTCGCACGGATCGTATCGGCAAGCAGTTGTGCGTCGGGCAGACACCGCGAATGGCAGATAAAGCACTTGCCGTCATATTCGCTCCCGCCGCGCGCGTGTGCCAGCATAGTATCCACCGTGAGATTTACGGCATTTTTCTTGCCGCGGATCTTGCTGTAAGCAATGATGCGCCCCGCATCGTCCAGGCGCATGATCGGGCAGATATTCAGCACGGTCGCGATCATGGCGGTCGCGCCGGACATTCTTCCGCTGCGGCGATAATGCTTCAATTCGGTGGAAAAGAACTGGTGATGGATGCATTGGCGGTTCTGCTCCACCCAGTCACGGATCTCTTCCGTCGATGCGCCGCTGTCACGCATATCGGCAGCCGTGTCCACCAGCAGGCCGTAGCCGGACGAGCTGCACATGGAGTCGAGCACCATGATCTTCCGCTCCGGGTACTGCTCGCGCAGTTCTTCCACGGCCAGCAGCGCATTTTGATACGCTTTCGTCATCCCCGTGCCCAGCGTGATGTGCAGCACGTCGCCCTTTTGCAGCAGCGGCTCGAAAAATTCGCGATACTGGTAGGCGTTGAGCTGGGTCGTCGTCGGCAGCTTGCCCGCGTCCAGCATTGCGTAAAAGCGCGGCAACGCCTCCGGGTCGCGCAGCATATCGTCCACATACGACACGCCGTCAACGCTGTAGGAATAGAAGATCACGGGAATGCCCCTGCCGCTGACATACGAATACGGCATATCCACGGTCGACTCACACGATAATGTAAAAGCTTGCTTCATAGAAAACGACTCCCGAACTGATAGTATTGATATGGAGGCTTTGCCTCGGAACAGGAAAATTATACCCCGTGTGCCGGAAAATGTAAAGCGAAAGACGGGAGAACCGCTCTCCCGTCCCCGATTTTCGGGGTGAACCGTGCCGTTTTCGGACTCTACCGGCGGGAGAATTTCCACTCTACCGCGCCGTTTTCTCTCCCGCAGGGGTGGAACATACAACGCCCGTTGACAAACCGCCGCCGTGCGGTTACAATAAAACCGTACTTTTATACAGGCGGGAAAAGCCGGAGGATAAGATTAGATATGATAAAGATAATGGTGGACTCCTCGTCCGACTGTCGAAACGAGCGGGAGCTGTACGACTACTTCGTTCCCATCCGCATTCAAATCAACGGTGCGGAGTACCGCGACGGGATCGATCTGGACTGCGACAGTTTTTACACGCTGCTGACCTCGGGAACGGATTTTCCCCGCACCAGTCAGCCCGCACCCGATGATTTCCTGCGCATCTTCCGTCGGGTCGCGCAGGACGGGGACGAGCTTTTGTATTTCGCGCTCTCTTCCGCGTTGAGCGGCACATACCAGACGGCCTGCATCGCACGCGATATGGTCGGCTACGACGGCATCCATGTGATCGACACGCTCTGCCCGACGCATATGATCGGCATCTATGCGCGCTATGCCCGCGACTGCATCCGCCACGGCGCATCCGCTGCCGAGATCGCAGCCGCGTGCGCGCAGCTGCGGGGAAAGGTGCATCTGTTTGCCGCGCTGCAAACACTGGAATACCTGCACCGCGGCGGGCGGCTCAGCCGTGCCTCGGCCGCCGTGGGAACGCTCGCCGGTATCAAGCCGCTGATCTCCATCACAGCGGAAGGCACCGTCGGGAACATCGGCAAAAGCATCGGCATGACGCGCGCCATTCAGGCACTGGTCTCCAAGCCGAACGCCGAAACGCTCGATCCCCGTTTTCCGCTGTGCACGCTGTATACTTCGGGAACGGAAAACGTGCAAAAGCTGGAGCAGAAGCTCGCAGCCGCCGGATTTTCGGTCGCACGCCGCCTTCAGGTCGGGCCGACCGTCGGCGCGCACATCGGGCCGGAGGCCTGCGGCGTGCTGTTCGTGACCGCGTAACGCACGCGCCGATGCGCAAAACGGCATTTTATTATGATGATTTGATAAATCGAGCCGCATTTGTCCGACGGACAGATGCGGCTGCGGTTTTTGCAGAAAAAACGGGGACCCGATCCCGAGTCCCCGAAAACAGTACCTGTTTTTTGTTGTCGTGCGTTTGCTCAGCTCTCAGCGCCCTGTGTGCCGGAGGGTTCGGTGGCATCCTGCGTGCCGGAAGGCTGCGTCGCATCCGCATCGTCGGACTTGCTGTCATAGTTCATGATGACAAACAGCTGAATGCCCTTTTCATCCTTGGTCACGAGCACAATCTGCCCCACGGCCAGGTCGGTCTTTTTCAGCGTTTCCAGCTTTCCGTCTGCATAGTAGGCGTACTGCGCGCTGGAATTGACATAAACGTAGTCATCCTTGCCGGTACCTTCCAGCGTATCCACATCAAGCTTGGTATAGGGCAAGCCCTGCACCTCATCTGCGCACAGATCCAGGCGAACGAAGGTGTCGGAGATCTCCCGGATCACACCGACGGGATCGCGCTCGACCTCGGTCGGGTCAGTGGACGACGGATCGGTCGCCGAGGGTTTGGTTGCATCGGTCGGGTCGGTGTTCTCACCGCAGGCGACAAACACGCCCATGCACATAACCAGAACCAGCAGCAACGCCAGAGATTTTACAAAACGAGTCATTTGGATTTCCTCCTTGGAAATGTTTCTCTGCCTGCGCAGAGTGGCTATATTATAGCATGGAAAACCGACAAATTGTTGCAAAATTGAAAATTGTCCGCGGAAAATGTGCACAAATTCCGCCGCATTTTCGTGCACATTTCGGTAAACATTAGACAGAAGACGCGCAATTCTAAATTTTTCGAAAATTCTTTTCGGCAGGGTAGCGCGGCGCGCGGAATTGTGCTATAATGGCCGTAAGTATACGATTCGGGAGAATGGCTATGATCGAATTGTTGGCACCCGCCGGCTCTATGGAAGCGCTGCGCGCGGCTGTGCAAAACGGCGCAAACGCCGTCTATCTCGGCTGTGGCGCCTTTAACGCCCGCCAAAGCGCTAAGAATTTTACACCGCAGTCTTTGACAGAAGCGGTCAAATATTGTCACGTCCGCGGCGTTCGGGTCCACCTGACCCTGAACACACTGGTCTCCGACCGTGAAACGGAGGAAGTCGCGGCGCTGATCCGTCACGCGGCGAGCGTCGGCGTGGACGCGTTCATCGTGCAGGATCTGGGCGTGCTGCAAATGTGCAGGCACATCGCCCCGTCCGTTCCGATCCACGGTTCCACGCAGATGACCGTACACTCCCTCCCCGGGGTGCTGCTGTGCGCGGCATGGGGCATGAAGCGCGTCGTTCTCAGTCGGGAGCTGAGCGCGGACGAGATCCGCGCCATCTGCGAGCAATCCCCCATTGAGATCGAGGTGTTCGGCCACGGCGCGCTGTGCATGAGTTATTCAGGGCAGTGCTATCTTTCCTCCGTCATCGGCGGCCGTTCGGGCAACCGCGGGCGCTGCGCCCAGCCGTGCCGCCAGTGCTACGGCTACAGCCGCCGCGAAAACCGCTATCCGCTGAGCCTGAAGGACAACTGTCTTGTGCAGTATTTGCAGGAGCTGGATCGGATGGGCGTGCGCTCTTTGAAGCTGGAGGGGCGCATGAAGCGGCCGGAATATGTGGCGGCCGTCACGGGCGTTTATCGCACCGCGCTCGACAGTGGCTACGTCAGCCAGCCGATGATCGACATGCTGATGCAGGCGTTCAACCGTCAGGGCTTTACAGACGGCTATTTCACCGGTCGGCTCGGGCGGGAAATGTTTGGCATTCGGGAGGAAAAGGCGGAGGATACCGCCTGGCTGCGCAATGTGCGCAAGACCTACGAAGCCGTGGAAAACGGGCTGGTCGGCGTGAAATTCCACGCCGTAGTCGATCCGAACGGGAGCAGACTGACCGTGACCGACCCCGAAGGGCGGGAATGCTGCGTCCACGGTGCGGTGCCCGAGCCTGCCAGAACACAGCTGCTGACCGAGGACTCCATCGCCGAACGCCTGCGCAAGACAGGCGGCACACCGTATGTCTGTCAGGTCGTCACGGCGGATATCACGCCCGGGCTTTCCCTGTCCGCTTCGGCGATCAATGCCATGCGCCGCGATGCACTCAATCAGCTTACCGCGCTGCGCGCGCGGCGCGATCCCGTCACACTGCTGCGTATGCGAAAGCTGACGCATATCACGGGCAATCGCGAAGCACCGCGCTTTACAGTGCAGGTCACGACGCGCGAACAGATCACGCCCGCACTGCTCAAACTCAAGCCTGCGGTGGTCTATGTTCCGCTGCACATTCTCGTGCAGGACGAACAGCTGTGCTACCAGCTCAACCGCCGCGTCCATGTTGCGGCGGTGCTGCCGCGCATCGTGCACGATACGCAGATGCCCGCGCTGCGGCAAAACCTGCGCATCGTCCGCGAGCGCGGGATCAAAGAGGCGCTGATCGGCAATCTCGGGCTTGCTATCCCCGTGCGGGAAGCCGGGATGGACATTCGCGGCGATTACGGCCTGAACGTGTTCAATTCGCTGTCCATGAACGCCCTGCGCGAGCTGGAGCTGCGCTCCGCAACGGTCAGCTTTGAAATGACGCTGCCGCAGATCCGCGATCTGAGCAAACCGCTTCCCGCGGAAATGCTCTGCTACGGGCGTTTGCCGCTGATGATAACGGAAAACTGCCTCATTCGCGGAAAAACAGGCGAATGTGCCTGCCATCAGGGGCAGACCCGCCTGATGGATAAAACGGGTGCGGATTTCCCCGTGATCCGCGACGGAGACTCGTGCAGGAGTATCCTGCTCAACGGAAAAAAGCTGAACTGGCTGGATCGTCAGGAGGATCTGAGCCGCCTCGGACTATGGGCGGTGCGCCTGTATTTCACAACGGAAAACGCAGGAGAAGTCGAGCGCGTCCTCGCCTCGTGCATCAGCCCCCTGCCGTTCGATCCCGGCTCCTGCACCAGAGGGCTGTATTTGCGGGGTCTGGATTGAGCGATATCGGGTCTTCGGGAAAGGAATTGTATGTATCATTTGATTTTGGCCTCCCAATCGCCGCGGCGCAGAGAGCTTCTTGCGCTGCTTGGGCAGCCTTTTGACATCCGCATCGCGGATATCGACGAAACCATGGATGCCCGCATGGGTGCCGCCGACGAGGTCGCACGCGTCAGCCGCCGCAAGGCGTATGCGGTCGAACGTGCCGATACGGATATCGTCGTGGCGGCGGATACGATCGTCGTCTGCGCGGGGCAGATCCTCGGCAAACCGCATAGCGAAGCGGAGGCAGTGCAGATGCTGCGCCTGCTTTCGGGGCGGGATCATCAGGTCATGACCGGTGTGACCGTGCTGGCAGGTCGCGATGCGCTGTCCTTCACGGAAACGACCGACCTGCACTTTCGCCCCCTGTCCGAGCGCGAGATCGAGCGCTATGTCGCAACGGGCGAACCGATGGATAAAGCGGGCGCATACGCCATTCAGGGCGGTGCGGCGCTGTTTTGCGAGCGGATAACGGGCGACTATTATAATGTGATGGGGCTGCCCGTATGCCGCCTGTGGCAGACTTTGCGGGAGCTCGTCCCGGATTGGATGGAGGATGCGCAATGAGGCATTTTTTCAGCACCCGTATTCGGGTGATCCTGATCGCCGCGCTGCTGATCGCGGTGGTGCTGGCCGTGGCAGGCAGCCTGACCGATGTCAACATTCCCGGCATGCTGGTGCAGGGCATTTTGACGCCGCTTCGCAGCGGTGCGAACACCGTACTGAGTCAGGCGGAGCAGCTTTACGATTATCTTTTTGAATTTGAGGCACTGAGATCCGAAAATGCCGCGCTGAAGCAGCAGCTTCTGGCAATGCAGGAGGAAATTCGGGAGGCCGGCTCGCTTTCGCGTGAAAACGAGCGGCTGCGCGAGCTGCTCGGCCTGCTCGAAACGCACGAAGATTACGCGCTGGTCGATGCGTATGTGATCTCCCGAAGCTCGGCCGACTGGAGCAATACACTGACCGTCAACCACGGCAGCAACGTGGGCATTCGCGTCGGCATGTGCGCCATTACCGCCAACGGAGAGGTCGTGGGGCTCGTCTCGGAGGTCGGGGTCAACTACGCCGTGATCAAAACGGTGCTCGATTCCTCGCTGGAGATCAGCGCCACGGTGGCGGCCTCGGGCGACGGCGGCATGGTATCCGGCGGCTATATCACCGGCACGAGCGATATGCTGCGCATGGATTATCTGCCCGGCTCATCCGTGATCCGCAATCGGGATCAGGTGGTCACGGCCGGTTCGACGGTCTATCCGCGCAATCTGATCCTCGGGTATGTCGTGGACGCGGGCTTTAACGATACAGGCGTGGTCAAATACGCGATCCTGGAGCCGGCAGCCGACATCGGAAGTCTGGAACAGGTTTTCATCCTTACGGATTACAACGCACAGTGAGGTCTTTTCGTGGCAAAAAAGTATGATTTTCGTCCCGATCCGGAAGGCTCCGGGGATCTCGGAAAGCTGCTGCTGACCGGATTGCAGCGCCGCCGCGTGCTGCGCTGGAGCCTGTATGCGGCAGTATGTCTGGCGGCATTGCTTTTGCAGGATGTTCTTTTGTGCCGCGTCGTCGTATTCGGTGCCGTGCCGGACATCGTGCCGTGCATCGTGCTGATGGTCTGCACGATGCAGGGCGCGGAGGACGGGAGCATCTTCGCGCTGGCCGCCGCCTGCTTTTATTATTTTTCCGGCTCGGCAGCGGGACCTTATGTCATTCCGATCCTGGTCGCCATCGCCGTTTTTCTGGTGATCTTCCGCCAGAGCTATCTGAAGCAGGGTTTTTTGACCATTCTGGTCTGCACGGCGCTGGGTATGCTCGTGTATGAGCTGCTTCTGTTCTGCGTCGGCCTGTTTCTGGAGCGGACCTATTGGGACAGACTCGGCGCTTTCGCAACGACCGCCGGGATCTCCCTGCTCGCCGTGCCGCCGGCCTATCCCGTTTTAATGTCCATCGGAAAACTCGGAGGAGATACATGGAAAGAATAACCCGATTTCGCAGCAGCATCCTTCTGGTGCTGGTAGTCGCCGTTTTGTGCTTTTTCGCCGTTCGCCTGTACACCATGCAGGTGGTAGACGCGGCGGATAAAGCCGACAATATCACCACTTACACGGATATCACCCGCGTGCAGGCCGCGCGCGGCGACATTCTGGACTTGAACGGCAACGTGCTGGTCGGAAACCGCGCCAGCTACAATCTGGTCTTCAAGCATTATGTTCTGCTCAATTCCGAGGATCCCAACGAGTCGCTGCGCCAGCTGACACAGCTGTGCGTGCAGCTCGGAATCGAATATACGGATCATTTTCCCGTCACGAAGGAGCGTCCCTTCACCTACACGCTCAGTGATGCCAGCAGCACATGGCAGAACTATTTTCAGGCGTACCTCCCGACCCGTGACGGGCTGGACTCCGATATCACCGCGCCGCTTCTGATCAAAGCGCTGCGCGAAAGCTACCGCATTCCCGAGGACTGGACAGATGAAGAAGCCCGCCTCGTGATCGGCCTGCGTTACGAGCTTTCCCTGCGTCAGGGCAGCATCACCAATCTGCCCAACTATGTGTTTATCGAGGACGTTTCCGATGAAGCGCGGGCGGCCATTCTGGAACTGAACATCCCCGGGCTGAATGTGGAGGCTTCCACCGTCCGCGAATACACCACTTCCTATGCCGCACACATACTCGGCTATGTCGGTGCCATGAGCAAAACGCAGTGGGAGTATTATCAGGATCTGGGTTACGAAATGGATGCCATGGTCGGGCAGTCCGGCTTCGAGCTGGCCTTTGAGGAATACCTGCACGGCACGGACGGTCTTCGCGTCGACGAGTTCACCAAAGACGGAACGATCGTGCGCTCTTACTATAAAGTTGAACCGAAATCGGGCAGCAATGTGCAGGTCACCATCGACATGAACCTGCAAATGACGGCAGAGGACGCGCTGGCCAGCACCATCGAAATGCTGCGCGACCCCGAGCAGAACGCCGAGACCGACCATGAAGGGCTCAACACCAAAGGCGGCGCGGTGGTGGCACTGGATGCCAAAACGGGCGAAGTGCTGGTCTGCGCCAGCTATCCGACCTATGACCCCGCTACGCTGCGCGCAAATTACAGCGAGATCGTCAGCCGCCCGTATTCCCCGCTGCTCAATCGCGCCCTGAAGGCGACCTACGCCCCGGGCTCGACCTTCAAGCTTGTCACCACCATCGCTGCGCTGGAAACCGGTGAGATCGAAAAAGATACGACCATCAAAACGCTCGGAAAATTCGACAAATACAGCGGCTTTACCGCCACCTGTCTGCGCTGGTACAAATACCACTACACCCACGGAACGATCGACTGCACGCAGGCGCTGATGTACTCGTGCAACTACTTCTTCTATGAACTCGGCGACCGCATGGGCATCGATCCGATGGACAGGATCGCCAAGGCCATGGGGCTCGGCGAAAGCACGGGCGTGGAGCTGGGGGAGGATATCGGCCATCGCTCCAACCCCGAGACGAAGGCGGAGATCTACGCGGGCACCGATCAGGCCGGCTGGTATCCGGCCGACACCATCATGACCTCCATCGGCCTCGGGCAAAGCCGCTTTTCGCCGATGCAGCTGGCCGTCTATGCCATGACGCTGGCAAATAAGGGCACGCGATACAGTGCAACATTCCTGAATCGTGTGGTATCTGCGGATTATCGCAGTCTGGTTCTGGAAAATCAGAAGGAAATTTTAAGCACTATCCGCCTCTCCGAGCAGACCATAGATGCCTATTTTACCGGTATGCAGATGGTCGCGCACGAAAGCGGCGGCACGGCCTATAAAGTATTCAAGGATTATCCCATCCGCATCTGCGCCAAGACCGGCACCGCCGACGCGGGCGTGGACGACGTGAACGCCGCCTTCATCTGCTTCGCGCCTGCGGACGATCCGCAGATCGTCATTGCGGTCTACGGCGAAAACGCCGGACACGGCAGCGCGGTGGCCGGCATTGCCAAATCCATTTTGGATGTCTATTTTGAGATCGGCGAGTCTACGGATGTGGACTCCTCCGAAAATCAGGTGAGCTGATATGCTGGAAAAACTGCGAGCGGTGGAAGGCCGCTATGAAGAACTGTGCGTGCGATCCGAGCAGCCGGATTTTTACGCCGACCCGCAGCGAGCTGCCCGCCTTCTGCGCGAGAAAAACGAGCTGGAGCCGATCATCGCCTGCTACCGCGCCTATACCCGCGCGCAGCGGGATATACTGGATGCACAGGAACTGATGGCCGACGCGGAAATGAAGGATCTTGCGCAGGAAGAACTGCAACGGGCAAAGGCCGAGCGTGACGCGCTGTACGAACAACTGCAACTTCTGCTGCTCCCGCGCGACCCCAATGATGACAAGAGCGTGATCGTGGAGATCCGCGGCGGCGTAGGCGGCGAAGAAAGCGCCCTCTTTGCACACAGCCTGTTTCGCATGTACAGTATGTACGCAGCCCGACAGGGCTGGAACGTCGAACTGCTGAACTACAGCGACACCGAGCTCGGCGGCGTGAAAGAGGCGGATTTCATCCTGAACGGGCGCGGCGCCTATTCCAGAATGAAATACGAGTCCGGCGTGCACCGCGTGCAGCGCGTACCGGAGACGGAATCCGGCGGCCGCGTACACACTTCGACCGCCACGGTCGCAGTGTTGCCCGAAATGGAAGAAGTCGATGTACGGCTCGACCCCGCAGACGTGGAAATGCAGGTTTACCGCGCCTCCGGTGCGGGCGGTCAGCATGTCAACAAAACCTCTTCGGCCGTTCGCCTGATCCACAAGCCGAGCGGGATCGTCGTTGCCTGTCAGGAAGAACGCAGCCAGCTGCAAAACCGCGAAAAGTGTATGCGTATGCTGGCCTCGAAACTCTACGAGATCGAGCGTTCGCGCGCGGAAAGCGAGCAGACGGGACTGCGGCGCAGTCAGGTCGGCACGGGTATGCGCAACGAGCGCATCCGAACCTATAATTTCCCACAGGGGCGCGTTACGGATCACCGCGTCGGTCTGACGCTGTATAAGCTCGATGCCGTCCTCAACGGCGATCTCGACGAGATCATCAACACACTCGCGACCGCCGAACAGGCGGAAAAGCTGAAAAACAGCCGATAACGGTTCCGCACGAACAAATGCGTTGCGGGAAAGGAAGCAGTATGGAATTTATCACCGACTCCCCCGAGGAAACGGAAGCCGTCGGGGAAAAACTCGGCAGAATCATCCCGCCCGGTTCCGTGATCGCCTATCGCGGCGGGCTGGGCGCGGGCAAAACGGCTTTCACACGCGGTCTGGCGCGCGGACTGGGCTATACCGAGCCCGTTACCAGCCCGACCTACACGATCGTCAACGAATACATCGGCGGGCGACTTCCGCTGTTCCACTTCGATATGTATCGGCTCGACTCCGAAGACGCGCTGTGGGAGATCGGCTGGGAGGATTATCTGCAACGCGGCGGTGTTTGCGCCGTGGAGTGGAGCGAAAACGCAGACGGTGCCATGGAACAGGCCGTCTATGTCACGATCGAAAAGCGGAGCGACACACAGCGCCGCATCATTCTGGATGGAGGGGAAACACTTGCTGATCTTGGCATTTGAAACCAGTGCCGTGGCGGCTTCGGTCGCCCTGCACGACGGAACGACGCTGCTGGCACAGGCGTATCAGAACAGCGGCCTGACCCACAGCCGCACACTGATGGTCATGGCGCAGGATATCCTCAAACAATGCGACCGCGCGGTAACGGACGTGACCGCCGTAGCGGTGGCGCAGGGTCCCGGCTCCTTTACCGGCGTGCGCATCGGCATGGCCGCCGCCAAGGGCTTCGCCTGGGGCAACAACCTCCCCTGCTACGGTGTCTCCACGACGGAGGCAATGGCCTGCGCACTCGGCATACACCGCGGCTATATCTGCGCGGTCATGGACGCGCGAAGGAGTCAGGTGTATAACGCCCTGTTCCACGCAGATTGTGGAAAACTCACAAGAATTACAGAAGATCGCGCCATTTCTCTTCAAAATTTAGGTGAAGATGTCAAAAAATTGGACGACAGCGTTTTTCTGGTTGGAGACGGGAGCGTTTTGTGCTATAATACTCTGTCGGATGAGACATCGAACCTGATCCTGTTGCCCGAACACCGCAGGCAGCAGCGCGCAGTCGGAGTGGCTCTGGTCGCTGCGCAGAAGATCGCGCGCGGCGAGGAAGGCTCCGCACTTTCTCTTGCGCCGAATTACCTCCGCCTGTCGCAGGCCGAGCGGGAAAAGCTGGAAAAACATGGAAAGCTCTGAGCGCAGCAGGTTCGTTCGTCGCCGCTTGCCGGTTCACGCCGAGCTTATAATCAATCAAAAGGAGACAGGTCTATGGCAACCGTACATGTACTCGATCATCCGCTGATCCAGCATAAGCTGGCTATCTTGCGCAACGAAAGCACCGGAGTAAAGGAATTTCGGGAACTGATCGGCGAGATCGCCGGTCTGATGTGCTATGAGGCAACGCGCAATCTTCCGACCGAAGAGATCGAAGTGAAAACGCCCGTGGCCGTGGCAAAATGCCGCGTTCTGGCAGGAAAAAAGCTCGCCATCGTGCCGGTGCTGCGCGCCGGGCTCGGAATGGTGGATAATATGGTCGCGCTGATCCCCTCTGCAAAGATCGGACACATCGGCCTGTACCGTGACCCCGAGACACACGAGCCGGTGGAATATTACTGCAAACTGCCCGAGGACATCAACCAGCGCGTCGTTTTCGTGGTCGATCCGATGCTCGCGACCGGCGGCAGTGCCGTCGCCGCCATCGATTTCCTGAAAAAGCACGGCTGCAAAAACATCATCATGATGAACGTGATCGGCTGCCCGGAGGGCGTGCAGGCCGTGCAGAAGGCGCACCCGGATGTGGAAATGTATCTGGCCGCCGTGGACGAAAAGCTGAACGAGCATGCGTACATCGTGCCCGGTCTGGGCGACGCGGGCGACCGCATTTTCGGCACGAAGTGACCGTCGTGCCGTGTAGACCCACACCGCTTGGAAAGGAGCCTGTATGAATCCTGCTGTTTTAGAGGCGATCGGCTATGCGTCCTCTGTTCTGATCCTGCTGTCCCTGCTCATGACCTCCGTGGTCAAATTCCGCATTTTCAATGCGATCGGCTCGCTGATCTTCACTGTGTATGCGCTGCTGATCGCGTCCTATCCGACCGCCGCGCTCAATTTCTGCCTGGTTCTGGTAGATCTGTGGTTCCTGTGGAAGATGCTGCGCAGAAAAAGCAGCTATGATATGGAGGCCGTCCATCCGCAGGACAGCGCGGTGCGCCGCTTCCTGTCGGTCTATCGGGAGGATATCGCGCAGTTTTTCCCCGAATTTTCGCAGACTGTCGCGCAGGATGCCACAGTTTATCTCGTGTATGCGGATGCCGCCCCTGTCGGCATCCTCGTCGGCATCGACCGCGCAGGCGGCGGGCTGGACGTTCTTCTGGATTACAGCTGCCCGTCCCATCGCGATTGCTCCGTAGGCAACTATCTGTACAGCCGTCTGGCCGAGCGCGGCATACCTGCGCTCTACGCGCAAAGCGGCGTGGCAAAGCATGTGCAATATCTCAAGCGCATGGGATTTGTCTGCGCCGACGGCGGCTACAGCAAAACGCTGTGACCGTTTCCCGTAAATACTATGAGCCGCTCGTCTGCCGAGCGGCTCATTTTATGTAAAAAGCGGGAGGCACACGCCTCCCGCTTTTCAAACAGCTCATTTACATTTCCCGCGCATTTGCCTGCGCCGCTTCCCGTTCCCGAAGGTACCGTGCGATCTCCTGCGCCGCCTCGGGTGCCGTTTCCGTGTCGAATTTGCGGGCAAACAGCGCATCGCTGCGCAAAAGCGCCGGCACATCCTCGCGTCGATACACATACGGTGTGCCGCGCTCCCAATCGACGGCGCGCAACGGCGCACTTCGGAGCGTCCCGCGAAACGGTGATGCCATCGCAATGCTCTGCAAAAACACCTCATCGGCGCACAGCGTAAAGCGGAACTGCCTGCGGATCAGGGCGCGTTTGCGCAGCACATATTGCGCCAGCGCATCGTTGATGCTGAACCAGTTCGCGCCCTTGTAATTGGGTACATACGCCCTGCGACACACGCCCAAATGCTGCTGCGCCCGCAGAGATCCCCGCTGAAGCGCGTCCAGCAGCGCGATCCGCTTCCCGCGTCCGCGCCCGATCCGATCCTGCAGCGGGTAATAATAGCGCACGCGATACAGGAAGTTCCCCGACTCATTCGCCGCGCGGTCGAATTGCAGGTAATTTGCCTCGGGCGCACGGTCAAAAAACGCATGGATCTGTGTCTGCGTTTTTAACGGCAGATCGGCGCCGGAAAGCAGGTGGTAATAGCGATAATGTCCCGGCGCAGCCGCACGCAGCAGCGCCATTTCGCATCGTATCTGGCTGTAGCCGCCCCAGTTGACCCGCCGCCGCTTTACATAAAACAGCCGTGCCGCCCGCATCGGCGGCGCATTGGGCGCAAAACGCGGCGCGCGGCGATCCAGATGCAGGTAAATATCGTTGCGCGGATCATCCAGCAGCTCCAGCAAAATGCGCAGCTGCGCATAGTCGCGGTGCGCCATGATAAGGTACGCGTGCCGCTCGGACGTGGGCAACTCAGACATATTCCACTTCCATATCGTTTCGCATCAGCGGATTGATGTCAAACAGCGCCGTATCGCCCGCCTGACAGGGCACGTCCGTCACATCGATCATCACCGCCTCGGAGCAGATACAGCCCAGCACGCGGCAGCGCCGCTGCCCGATCGTCACCGTCGGGATATCCCGCCCCGTCACACGGTTGCGCACGATCGCCAGCGTATCCAGCGCGCCCGTCAGCAGGCTCTGCTGCCCCGGCTTCAGCGACAGGCCGAAGCCGTGATGCCCGCCCACCGGGCACAGCGCGACGCGTGTCGGCTTTCGCGTGCGGTAAATGCCGCCGTATCCGATGGTCGAGCCTTTCGGGAGCGTGCGCACGCTCTCGATCTGCGCCGCGCATATGCCTGTTCGCGCCAGGCCGTAGCGTTCGCCGCCGAGTATCCGCCCCAGCAGCGCCGAACCGACGCGGACCGCGTCCATCGCCATCTGCGGATAGCGGAATGTCGCCGTGGAATTGCAGCAGTGCCGCACGCCCGGGTCGATCCCCGCCGCGCAGAGCGTCTGTATCACCTCGCAGAAGCGGCGGTATTGCGCCTGTGTCGCCTTTGGGTCGAGCGCATGGCCGAAGTGGGTATAGATCCCGGTAAAGCGGAGCATCGGGTAGCGGCGGATCAGCGCAGGCAACTGCCCGCATTCCTCCGGCAGAAAGCCGCGCCGCCCCATTCCCGTATCGATCTTGATATGGGCACACAGTTGCATGTCATGTGCGGTGCAGTATTCGTGCAGAAGTGCCGCATCCGCCTCCGAGGCGACGGTAAATGTCGCGCCGCACTGTGCAAGCTCATGCACCTGCGCGGTCGAGCCGACGCACGTCAGCATCAGCAGTTCCTCGGGCGTTGTCTCCTGCGCGACGATCTGCGCTTCGCGCACCTCGGTAACGGCAAAGCGGCGCAGCCCGCTTTCCGCGCATACGCGGGTCAGTGCGCGGCAGCCCGTGCCGTAACCGTCGCATTTGACGACGGCGTACACCGCCGCATCCCCCGCCCTTTCGCGGATGCAGGCGATGTTTTTGCGGATCTTCTCCGTCTCGACGATATATTTCTTTTCCGTGCTTTGCATGATGTTCCCTCATTTCCTGTTTGCAGCACAATACGCCGCCAGCGGGCATTGCGCACACTGCGGTGCGCGCGCCGTACAGATCTCGCGCCCGAACAGCACGAGCCGATGACAAAAATTCCCGCTTTCCGCGGGCGGCAGGATCGCGCGCAGCTGATGCTCCGTCTTTTCGGGGTCTGTGCCGCTGCTCAGTCCCAGTCGCGCGCAGATGCGGATGCAGTGCGTGTCGCACACAACGCTGCCCGGCTGCCCGTACAGGTCACCCAGCAGCAGATTGGCCGTTTTTCTTCCCACACCGGGAAGGCGAAGCAGCTGCTGCATCGTATCGGGCACCCGCGCATCGTATTCGTGCAGAAGCATTTGGCAGGCGGTGACGATATCGCGCGCCTTCTGCCTGTAAAATCCGCAGGAGCGGATGATCGCCTCCACCTCGGCGATCGGCGCATCGGCCATCGCTTCCAGCGTCGGATAGGCCGCAAACAGCACCGGCGTGACCAGATTGACCCGCGCATCGGTGCACTGTGCCGACAACCGCACGGCGATCATGAGCTCATAATCCTTTTCATAGTGCAGGGCGCACAGCGCATCCGGGTAGCGCTCGCGCAGGATATCCAGAATAGCCCGAACTTTTTCATTCATTTCGCCGTGCCCTCCCCCTGTGTCCGCAGCCGCTGCAACAGCTGCGGCAATTGAGCGAGCGACTCGATCTCGTCATCCACGCGAATATCTTTCCGGTGCGCCATATGCTTCGGGTTGACCCAACAGGTGCGAATGCCCGCGCGGTTGCCGCCGAGCATATCGGAGGTCAGGCTGTCGCCGACGATCATCGTACTTTCCCGACAAAAATCCGGGATCTGCGCAAAACACCGCGAGAAAAACACCTCCGACGGCTTGTCCGCGCCGATCTCCTGCGAAATAAAGATCTTTTCGAAATAGCGGGCGATATTCGCACTTTTCAGCCGCCCGCGCTGTACGGACAGGTTGCCGTTGCTCACCAGAAAGAGCCGATGCTCCCGCGCGAGGTCGGCCAGCGCCTCCTCGGCACCGGGCAGGAAATAGTGCCCTTTGCTCAATTCTTCGGCATACCGCGCGGCGCAGGCCGCCGCGTCCGCCTCCACCGAAAGCACGGCAAACAGCGCCGCAAACCGCCCGACATTCACCTGTTCGCGGGTCAGCTCGCCGCGTTCCAGCCTCTGCCAGTGCGCCCGATTGATGTCGCTGTAGCACGCGCGCACCTGCGGCGTGGCGGAAATGCCGCAGGAAGCAAGCGCACTTTGCAGCGCAATGCCCTCGGCCTTATGAAAATCCAGAATGGTATCATCCAGATCCAGCAGCAGAATACGGTAATTCATTGTGCCTGCCTCCCGACGATCTCATTGGCGATCGCCGCAAACTGCTCGATAGACAGCGTTTCCCCCCGCACATTCGGCGAAAGCCCGACCGCCTCGATCACCTCGGCCGCCCCCGCCTTCCCAAGCTTCGGAAAGCCTGCCGCCAGCGCATTGGACAGCTTTTTGCGCCGCATGGCAAACGCCGCGCGCACCGTGCGGAAGAAGATCGCTTCCTGCGCGATCTGCCACGGCCGCTCGCTGCGCACCGAAAGCCGAACGACCGCCGAGGTCACCTTCGGCTGCGGCAGGAAGCAGTGCGCAGGCACATCGAACAGGATCTCGGGCTGCGCATAATATTGGCAGAATACGGAAAAGGCACTGTAATTCTCCGTGCCGGGGCGCGCGGCGATGCGCTGCGCGACCTCTTTTTGCACCATCACGGTAACGGACTCGAAGCAGTCGGCTTCCAGCAGCGCCGTCAGGATCGGCGACGTGATATAATACGGCAAATTGGCGCAGGCCATCGGGCGCAGATCGCCGAATTTTCCCTTCACCAGCGCCGCGATGTCCAGCCGCAGCACATCGTCCCAGACGATCTCAAGATTATCAAATTGCCCGACCGTCTCCGTCAAAATAGGCGCGAGGCGTTTGTCCACCTCCACTGCACAGACTTTGCCAGCCCGCAGGCACAGCTGCTGCGTCAGCGAGCCGATCCCCGGCCCGATCTCCAGCACGCCCACCGTTTCATCCACATTCGAGCGCAGCGTGATCTGCTCGGGCACACTGCGCTGCACGAGAAAATTCTGCCCCTTGGCCTTGGAAAAATAAAAGCCGTGCGCCGCCAGCAGCGGCTTCATCACCTGAATATCACATACATCGATCATCGTTTCGACCGCCTTTCTTCTGCCATCAGTATACCAGCAAATCCGCGATTTTGCAACGGGGGAAGCCTGCGAAGTCCCTGTTTTTTCCGCATGCAACCACCGGTTGCGCGATTTTCAAGCCAAATGGATGGACTTTTTCCCTTCCCGATGGTATCATGAGGCCATCACACACCGCAAGGAGGCATTACCCGTGAATTTAGGAGAAAACATTTACCGCCTGCGCACCGAGCGCGGCCTGTCGCAGGAGGCGCTTGCCGACGCACTGGAGGTTTCCCGCCAGTCGGTGAGCAAATGGGAAAACAACGCCGCCGTACCGGAGCTGGACAAGCTCATCCGTCTGGCGCAGATATTTTCCGTCACGCTCGACACGCTGACCGGCTGCGGCGAGACGCAGCCGCAGCCGGCCGCCCCCGTCGAACCGAAAAGGCCGCGCCTTGCGGTGCGGCAGATCATCGGCATCGTGCTGCTGGGTTTTTCCGCGCTGACTTTTCTGATTTTCCTGATTTTGGATCTTGTGAGGTAAGAAGTATGACGGTCGATTTATTTGGTTTTTTCAGCTCCACCTACCTGCCGCTGTTTCTGCTCTCTGTCGCCTCCGCGGCGTGCGGGCTGATCTGTCTGCTGTGCAGTCGCCATGTGCTGTACCTGTGCGCGCTGGCATTGGATATATTGGCATGGCTCGTTTTGTGCATCCTGCTCGGTTCGCCCGGCGGAAGCATCCTGCACCTTCTCATGGTCGCCGCGCATATCGCGCTTCTGGTCTATACCATCATCCATTACAGGCGGCTCTCGTTCGGGAAAGGGTGGAAGGTTCTTATCGTGCTCGTGCTGGCGCTCGCCGCGCTTTCCTCTCTGCTTTTCTTAGTGCCCACGCGGTCGGATAATGTTATGGACTCAGCTCCCCCCATTCCCGAGACAGTCGAAGTTACCGAATTCTCTCAGACCCGCTGATCATCCCGCTTTTACGGAGAAAACCGCTGACCCGCACGGGGCGGCGGTTTTTCCATGCCGTCAGGGCGCGCTTCGCTACAGGGTAAGATCGGAATATCGCTTCCCGCCTGCGTCGCCGACGCATTTATTTTGAATATGCTCCGCAAACGTGCAACTTTCCTCTTGTAAAATCCCGCAAGTCGGGGTATAATAACGGAAGATTTCAGAATTGGAGAGGACTCATCTATGGAACTTATCCCTGTTCGCGAGCTGTTCAAGCATACGGAAAACTATGTCGGTCGGGAGATCGAGATCGGCGGCTGGGTGCGCAACAAACGCCCGAGCAAGCAGTTTGGTTTTATTGTCCTGAACGACGGTACTTATTTCACCCCCGTGCAGGTGGTGTATAACGACAGCCTTGAAAATTTCCGCGAGATCTCCAAAATCAATGTCGGTGCCGCCCTGATCGTAAAAGGCACGCTGGAGCTGACCCCCGAGGCCGCGCAGCCCTTTGAGATCCAGGCACACGCCATCACCGTGGAGGGTGCCTCCACCGGTGACTACCCCCTGCAACCGAAAAAGCATTCCATGGAGTTCCTGCGCTCCATTCCCCACCTGCGCCCCCGCGCCAATACGTTCCAGGCTGTGTTCCGCGTGCGCAGTCTGGCCGCCATGGCCATCCATCGCTTCTTCCAGGATCGCGACTTCGTCTATGTCCACACACCCCTCATCACCGGCTCCGACTGCGAGGGCGCGGGCGAGATGTTCCGCGTTACGACCATGGATCTGAACGATCTGCCCAAAACCGAGGACGGCCACGTCGATTTTTCGCAGGATTTCTTCGGCAAATCCACCAATTTGACCGTCTCCGGCCAACTCAACGGTGAAACTTACGCCATGGCGTTTCGCAATATTTACACCTTCGGCCCGACTTTCCGCGCCGAAAACTCCAATACGACCCGCCACGCAGCCGAGTTCTGGATGATTGAGCCGGAAATGGCTTTTGCCGACCTGGACGATCTGCTCCGCGTGGAGGAGGATATGATCAAGTATATCATCTCCTATGTTCTGGAGCATGCGCCGGAGGAAATGGCATTCTTTAACCGGTTCGTGGACACGGGGCTGCTGGATCGCCTGAACAATGTGCTGCACAGCGAATTCGGCCGCATCACCTACACCGAAGCCGTCGAACTGCTTGCCCGCCATAACGACCGTTTCGAATACCCCGTCTCCTGGGGCAGCGATCTGCAAACCGAGCACGAGCGCTTCCTGACAGAGCAGGTGTTCCAGAAGCCCGTCTTCGTTACCGATTATCCCAAGGATATCAAGGCTTTCTACATGAAGCTCAACCCGGACGGTAAGACCGTCGCCGCTGTGGACTGTCTGGTGCCCGGCATCGGCGAGATCACGGGCGGCAGCCAGCGCGAAGACGACTATGCCCTGCTCAAATCGCGCATCGAAGAACTCGGCATGGATCCCGAGGATTACGATTTCTACCTGCAACTGCGTAAATACGGCTCCACCCGCCACGCAGGCTTCGGCCTCGGCTTTGAGCGCATGGTCATGTACCTGACCGGTATGGGCAACATCCGCGACGTGATCCCCTTCCCCCGCACCGTCGGCAACTGTGAACTTTGATTTCCCGCACCATATCTCCTACGCCTGTCGCGCCTGCGCGGCAGGCGTATCTGTTCATCAAAAGTTCATCCGCGCGGCCTTGCATTCCGCGCGGATTTCGGCTATAATCGGGAATACATTCACCCGGAAAAGAGTTGAGCTTTATGGCAGGCTATATCGGCCGTTATTCCTCCGCACAAACGCCACCGTATCGCGCCCCGTGGCGGCAGATTTGGCTGCTCCCGCTGCTGTGGCTGGCAGGCGCGTTGCCCGAGCTGATCGTGCATATCGATACTGCCGTCAGTCGCTCGTCCCTGTGGAACAGCGGGCTCGTGCTGGGCGTTCTGTTTGCGCTCGTTCCCGCGCTGTTCGTGTTCGCCCTGACCTGCCTGTTTTCGCGCCGTTGGCTCAATCTTGCGCTTATCATCGGCTACAGCGCGATCTATTACCTGCTTTGCGTCTCCCAGCTGATCTATTTCAGTAATTTCGGTACATTTTACTCCGTTTATTCCGCCCTGCACGGCGGCGCGGCCTTCCAGTTCGTGGATATCATTCTCAAGCGCATCGCGCAAAATCTGCACTGGCTGCTGCTGGCGTTGCTTCCGACCCTGTTTTTCTGCTTTTTCGCACGGCGGCTGTTCTCGCTCCGCGGCGCAGCACGCGTGCGGCACGGTTTTCTGTCGCTTATCGCCGCGGCGACCGTCCAGCTTCTGCTCGTCGCCACGCTTCCCCTGTTCGGCGGCACCGCGCAGCTGAGCGCCTACGACCTGTACCACAACACCGCCGACTCCTACGCCTGCATCAACAAGCTCGGTGTGCGCACCGGCCTGCAAGTCGATGCGCGCCGCCTGCTGAAGCAGGACGACCCGGATGAAACGATCCACCTCGCCACCACGCCCACCTTCGACATTCCGACCCTGCCCGCCACCGCGCCGCCCGACCCGACAGACGGCACCGCCCCCATCGAGCCGACAGAGCCGCCGGTCGTATACGGGCAGAATATTCTGGATATCGACTTTTCCGCGCTCGCCGACGGTGCGAGCGGCACGCTCAAGCAGCTGCACCAATATTTCCAAAACCGCACCGCAAGCAGCCGGAATGCCTACACGGGGCTGTTTGAAGGCTGCAACCTTATCCTGATCACCGCCGAATCGTTCAGCACTGCCGTGATCTCGCAGGAGCGCACCCCAACGCTGTACAAAATGATGACCGAGGGGATCTATCTGTCCAACAACTATGTGCCCAACTGGGGCACCTCCACCACGGACGGCGAGTACGCTTTTCTTACGGGCACGGTGCCGAAATCCGGCACATGGAGCTTCCGCGACAGCGCCAAAAACGCCATGCCGCTGACGATGTCCCGTCAATTGCTCGCGCGCGGCTACAGCGCCTACGCCTACCACGGCCACACCTATACCTATTACAACCGCAACAAATATCTGACCAACCTCGGTTTTTACTACAAGGGCTACGGCGGTGACAGCAACGGCAAGGGCAACGGCCTGCAGATCAAAAAAAGCTGGCCCGAGTCCGACGTACAGGTGGTCGATGTCACCACAGATCTGTATGTAAACAGCGAGCCGTTCATCACCTATTACATGTCCATCTCCGGCCATGGGGACTACACCTGGCTTGGGAACTATATCGCCTCCAAAAACAAGCATCTGGTGCAAGACGAGCCGTATTCCGAAGCCGTCCGCGCCTATATTGCCACGCAGCTGGAATTTGAATATTCCATGGAACTGCTGCTGCAACGTCTGGATGAGGCAGGCGTGCTGGATAATACGGTCATTGTGATCGTCGCCGACCATTATCCTTACGGCCTGAGCGACGAAGAATACGGCGAGCTGCTCGGCTATACGCCGCAGAGCGATTTCGACCTGTACCGAAACGGCTGCATCATCTACAAGCCCGGTATCACGCCGACCGTCGTCACGTCGCCGACCAGCCATCTGGATCTTTTGCCGACGCTGTCAAATCTGTTCGGTCTGGAATTCGACTCCCGCTTGTATATGGGGCGTGATGTATTTTCCGACGCATCACCGCTCGTGATGTTCCGAAACCGCAGCTGGATGACCGATCTGGCCGCATACGATGCCGAATCGCGGGAATATACCTTCTTCACGGATCTGGAACTCCCGCAGGAATATCTGGACTATTGCAGCGCCGAAGTCTCCAACCGCTTCGCTGTCTCCGAGCTGATTTTGGAACAGGACTACTGGCGCGTCCTCTTCCCCGACAGTTGATACATGCCAAAGCAATGTCCCGGCAGCTCGTGCAGAGCTGCCGGGACGCGTATTTTTATTGCGGGTGCTTTACTCGGCACTGTGCCCGATCGATTGCAGCCTCGACCAGACCAGAATGATGATCTGCCCGGGGATCCCCAGCGCCAGAAGCGTCCACGCGGGAAATCCCGCCGCCAGCAGCGAGATCACGACAGACAGCAGCGTCGTCCACATCAGCAGCGAAATGATCAGAAAATTGCGCCGCGGATTGAACCAGATGGAGTTGAAGATCAGCCACACCACCAGCGAAACCGGCACGGCATACAGAAACGGCAGCCATCGCAGCGGCAGTTTCTCCCCCAGAATGTCCAGCATCACATAAAAGAATGTCGCGATGAACCACACCAGCAGCACGCTCAGACTCGTGATGACCATATGGTTTCGATGCCGCACGGCGGCCGTGCCGTCGTCCTGCGTGGCGCTCGGCAGCGGCGCATTATCGTCCCGCAGGAGATAATCCACCGTTACGCCAAACAGATCGGCTATGTTTTTCAGAACGGAAACATCAGGAACGGACTCCGCCCGCTCCCATTTTGAAATTGCCTTGTCCGAATAGTTCAGTCGCTCTGCCAATTCGATCTGCGTCATTTTGGCATTCTGACGAAGTACGGTAATATTTTTTGCAATGATCGGCTTCAAATCGTCCACGCTGCACCTCGATCGGGAAGCTTTGCCGCCACGTGTCCGAGGCGGCCTTCCCGGGATTTTTGCTGCTCGTATCATAACACAAAAAATCGCTCAAATCAACCCCGCCGCGAAAAAACTCTCCCGCACGCGGCGGCGTTTCCCTTGACAAAATCCGCATATGGCATATAATAAATGTAGATTTACAGAAATAAGGAGTGTTTCCCATGTTTTATCGTATGAAGGTCGCCGGGCTGGAGCGGGATCTGCCCATCTGCCCGATCAGCGACGCTCTGTCCATTGCAGGCTTCGTGATCTTCGGCGATCAGGAGCTGACCGTCGCCTGCGCCCGTGAACTGCTGGCCAAGGCTCCCGCGTATGATTACATCATCACCGCCGAGGCCAAGGGCATTCCGCTTGCCCATGAAATGGCGCGCCAGCATGGCGACAGGAAGTACATTCTTGCCCGCAAGGGGCCAAAGCTGTATATGCGCGATATCGTTTCGGTCTGCGTCCACTCCATCACCACCGCAAAAGAACAGCGCCTTTACCTGGACGGCGCAGATGCCGCACTGATGAAGGGCAAGCGTATCCTCGTCGTGGACGATGTGATCTCCACCGGCGAGAGCCTGCACGCACTGGAAGCGCTGGTCGAAGAGGCGGGCGGCGTGATCTGCGGCAGAATGGCCATTCTGGCCGAGGGAGAGGCGCAGGATCGCCCCGATCTGATCTATCTGGAAAAGCTCCCCCTGTTCCACCCCGACGGAACCGTCATGTGAACCGCGTTTTGTCAAATCAGACACTATCCCCGCATCGGGACTTCGGCATGGAAGTCCCGATGCGGTTTTTTTGCGCCGCCGTGCTGTACGGTATCATGGGCGCGGTGCGAAAAGATGACCGAAACGGGTCGAACGGTTTTTTCATTTTTTGTATCGGCTGCGCATATACTCTTAGCAGGAAACACGGAAAGGGACGCCCGATATGAAACGAAAACACTGGAAAACGGCACTCTTCGGCGCTGCGGCGCTGGTTTTATGGCAGCTGCCTCCCGCCTTTTGCGTCTACAGGGTGCTGCTGCTGGCAATGGGGCTGGCCTGGTGGATCCTGTCGCAGTGTCAAAAGCTTTGACCTTCTCCCGAACAGAAACAAAAACGCCGCCGAACGAGAAATACGCGGTCCTTTTGCCCCCGAACGGGGGCATTTTTTCTTGACGGATGGCAATTGCGGGCGTATAATAAAGAAAAAAGTCGTCTGCAACTTGCAGGCGCATTTTTGCGAAAGGTGCGAAGAACATGGGCATTGCCAAGCCATCCGTCAAAAAAATTCTTTCCTTCCTCCCGGTTCTTCTGGGCAATATTTTATACGCGCTGTCCGTCAAGCTGTTTCTGCTTCCCGCCGGTCTGATGAGCTGCGGGACGACGGGGATCGCCCTGATCGTCAACCATTTGACAGGGCTTTCGATCTCCGTGTTTATTTTTTGCTTTAACGTTGCAATGATCGTCCTCGGCTGGTGCACGCTCGGCCGCAAATTTGCCATGACTACCATATTCAGCTCCGTATTCTACCCCCTCGCGCTGGAGGGCTTCAACGTGCTTCTGGGCGACATCGTCCTGACACAGGAGCTGTGGCTGAATGTGCTGTTCGCAGGCATCGGGCTGGGGGTCAGTCTCGGGCTTGTCATTCGCGGCGGGGCATCCACCGGCGGCATGGACATTCCGCCGCTGATCCTGGAGCGGTATTTTCACATCCCCGTCTCCATCTCGCTGGCGGTGTTCGACCTGTGCATCATCTGCGCGCAGGTATTCTATCACAGTCTGGAGGATCTGCTGCTGGGCATTTTGCTCATTATCGTGATCTCCGTTTCGCTGAGCAAGGCCACCATGCTGGGCACGACCAAAACGGAGGTCAAGATCATCAGCGAGCACGCAGACCGCATCCGCGCCGCCATTTTAACGGATGTTGACCGCGGCGTGACCATGCTGCGCGGGCAGGGCGGCTACCTGCACCGGGAGACTGACGTGATCCTGAGCATCATTTCCGATCACGAGCTTCCGAAGATCGAGCGGCTCGCACGCGAGATCGACCCCGCCTGCTTCATGATCGTGACGCAGGTGCAGGAAGTTTGGGGACGCGGCTTCAGCTACAGCAAGATCGACCCCGAGCAGACCAAATAGCACGGCCACGGCAAAATACCGACTTAACGAAAGGGTGCTTGTCGATGGAAAGATATCCCATCACGGAAAAAGATAAAGAATTGATAGAGATCGGCCTGCAGGTTCTGGCAGATAATTTTGATGACGGTATTTACAACCACACTGTAGGATGTGCGATCTTATGTAAGAACGGAAATATCTACCGAGGTGTAAATTGCGACGGCATACACGGATCCTGTGCCGAATATGTTACAATGGGTATCGCGATCTCAAATGGGGAGCGAGATTTTGATACGATCGTTGCCGTCCATGAGAAGCATCTTAACGGTGTTATTCCGCCCTGCGGAAACTGTAGGCAAATGCTGTTCGAATATTGCCCCGATATTAAAGTGATCGTTAATGATGAAAACGGCAAGCTTACCAAAGTAACGGCAAGGGATCTGCTGCCGTTTGCATGGAAACCCGTGATTTGTTGAGCTGCCTTACAAACGCACTCCTGTACACTTTTTTAGGGGGATCCGTTTGGTGAGGCAACGCGTAAGCTTGGTGCATATTTCGGCAAAGAAAAGGGAGCGTGTCGATACCGATACGCTCCTTAAACTGTCTTACGAACATCGCCCCAACGCGCAGAAGGCACGTTGGGGCGATGTTTTTTACGGATATCAGTGGGCGCAAAGCTCCGTTGCGACCTCGACGATATGCTCGGCCGACAGGCCGAACTGCTTCAGCAGCGCGGCGGCGGGGCCGGAATGGCCGTATTCGTCGTTCACGCCGATACGCTTGACGGGCGTGGGAAGATGCTCGCTCAGGCAGGCGCAGACCGCCTCGCCCAGACCGCCGATCACGGAATGCTCCTCACAGGTGATGACCTTGCCGCACTTGCGTGCCGCCTCGATCACCAGCGCCTCATCCAGCGGCTTGATGGTGGCCATGTTGATGACCATGGCGTGGATGCCCTGCTGCTCCAGCGTTTCGGCGGCGGCGATCGCTTCGTAGGTCAGCAGGCCGTTGGCAATGATGGCCACGTCCGAACCGTCGCGGACGATCTCGCCCTTGCCGATCTCAAACTTGTAATCCTCCGCGTGGAACACCGGCACAGCCAGACGGCCGAAGCGCAGGTACACGGGGCCGTTCATTTCATACGCAGCCTTGACGGCGGCCTTTGCCTCGATATCGTCCGCCGGGCAGATCACGGTCATGCCGGGGATGGAGCGCATCAGC
>CAZIGE010000003.1:0-52652 GCA_964538475.1 uncultured Oscillospiraceae bacterium
ATCAAGGGTGACTTCTCATCTTTATTTGGTTCACATCATTTTAGCACATACAAAACAGACAAATAATTCCCCGTCCCCGTCTCCCGCGGCGCAAACAGACCGCGCAGCGGATAAATGATAAAATAAACACTTGACAAAACGATAATAATTCATTATAATGAGCAGGCTATCGGGGTGTGGCGAAGCTTGGTATCGCGCTTGGTTCGGGTCCAAGAGGCCTCGGGTTCGAATCCCGACACTCCGACCATCGGGCAAGTCCTTTAAGGATTTGCCCGTTTTTTATATACTGTGCGAAACAGGATGCATCCGGGCAAGGCCAAAGCGCTCTGTTTTCTTGGGCACTGCGTAAATTTTTCTGGCGTTTTTCTGAACGGTATGCTATAATCCGATTTGGCGGTAACGTTTACGCAACACTGCCAAAACACACAGGAAATGAGGAACATATTATGAAGCTGGCAATCGGCAATGACCATGTGGCCGTTGAAATGAAGCGGGAGATCGTCGCATATCTGGAAGAAAAAGGGATCAAGCTCATCGATGTAGGCACAAATCAGACAGAGCGTTTTCACTATCCCATCAGCGGATACAAGGTGGCGCGTCTGGTCGCGGACGGTGAGGTCGACGGCGGCATCCTGATTTGCGGCACCGGTGTCGGGATCAGCCTTGCAGCAAATAAGGTGCATGGGATCCGTGCGTGCGTATGCAGTGACCCATACACGGCCAAGCTGTCCAAAATGCACAATGATACCAATATTCTTGCATTCGGTGCCCGCGTGATCGGAATAGAGACCGCAAAAATGATCGTAGATGAATGGCTGGGCGCTTCGTTTGAAGGCGGCCGTCATGCGCTGCGCGTGGACATGATCCGCGAGATCGAGCAGACGCAGGCGCTTACCGCCGCACAATGATCCTGTGCCGATACAAAAACGGAGGACTTTTACAAGCCCTCCGTTTTTTTCGTGTCGATCGTTCTCCAGCGCCCGCGAAAATATCGCAGCATCGAGATCGCGCCGGTGATCGTCCATGTTGCGCAGCTGCACAGGAAGCACCCCCACATGCCGATACCGGGAATTCCGATCAGCAAAAATGCCAACGAAAAGCGGCAAACCAGCTCGATCACGCCGTTCATGGCGGCATACAGCGAGTCGCCCGCACCATTGAGCACGCCGCGTGCGACATAGATCGTCCCCAGACACAAATAAAAGCAGCTGGTGATGCGCAGCCCGACCACACCGACCGCAATGATCTCCTCTTCGAGGCCAAAAGCCTGCAAAATGTATCCACCGAACAGCTGCATCACGGCCAGCATTACGACCGAGACGATCAGAACATAGTATAGTCCCACTTTCATGCCCGCTTTTACCCGATCCGTGCGCCTTGCGCCCATATTCTGCCCGGTGTACGCGCAAAGTGCGGTGGACAGCGAGTTGAACGGCTGCTGCACGAACTGTTCGATCCTGCTTACGGCTGTATTTGCCGTGACGATCACGTCGCCGAAGCCGTTGATAACAAATTGCAGCACCATACACGACAGCGCGATCAGGGCATTTTGCCCCGCAAGCGGAACGCCGTAGCGGATGCAACGAAGCAGCAGCGCTTTTTCCGGCTTTAACGCGCCTTTTTGATAGCGCATGACCGGAAGCAGGCGCACCGCCGCCACATAGCTGATCGCGGCAGACGCGATCTGCGAAATGACGGTTGCTGCCGCAACGCCGAATACATCCCAGTGAAAGGCAAGTACGAACAGCAGATCCAGCACAACATTAACTATGCAGGAAAGAATCAGGATCAGCAGCGGTGTCTTCGAATCGCCCAGCGAGCGCATGACCGCGCTGATCGCGCCGTAAAACATGCTCCCGATGCTGCCGAGTGACACGACCTGCATATATAGCTTCGCATGCGGATAGAGCGTTTCCGGCGTGCGCAGCAGCGTCAGCAGCAGCGGCGAGCCGAAGTATCCCAGCAGCGTGATCAGCAGTGAAACGCCCAGCAGCACATAGGCACAGTTGTAGATCGCTTTCGTGAGCTTTTCCTGCTCACCCGCGCCGAACATGGTCGCGGTCAATATGCCGATGCCACCGGAAATGCCGTATCCGAGCGAAAAGATCAGGTTGTCCGCCGAGCCGGTACAGCCGATGCCGCCGAGCTGCTCGGAACCGACGAATTGCCCGATCACGACCGAGTCGACCACGCTGTAAAGCTGCTGAAAGAGATTGCCGAGCAGCAGTGGCAGGCTGAAGCGCAGGATCAGTTTCGCGGGCGAGCCTTGCGTCATATCCCATGCTCTGTTATTTTGTTTTCCTATTGATCGTGTATGTTCCATGCTCAATATAATGTGCGGGATGCGATCTCCCGCTGCACATCCTCTGCCAACGTCACGAAGCGGGCGGAAAATCCGCCGACGCGCACCATCAGGCTCCGGTGTCGTTCGGGATTACGTATGGCATCTTCCAATTCACCGCGCCCGAGTACATTGATCATCGCCTGCTGTCCGCCGTTTCGGAAATAGGTCATCAAGATCGCCCTGGCCAGATCCCTGTGGTCACAGAACAGCTCCCGCGAGAAGGTCAGATTCTGCACCGCGCCGGCGTGGATATCCGTCGGAAGCTTGCAAAGTGAGCGCAGCATGGCCGTGATCCCATTTCGATCCGTTCCGCCTGCGGGGTTATTGGCATTGGCCATCGGCTCCCCTGCCCTGCGTCCGTCCGCCGAAGCGCCTGTAAATCGGCCCAAAATCGTATTGGCTTCATTGTTGATCACCACGACAAGATAGGAATGCAGACCGACCGCATCCTTGCTTTCGCGGACAGTATCGCATACGAACCTGTGCAGCTGCACGGTCAGATCGTCCACGTCATCGAGATCGTTGCCGTATTTCGGCGCATCCAGCAGGAGCTTCCGTTCCCGCTCGTAGCCAACGAAATCCGCCGCAAGCGCGTCCAGAAGCGTCTGCGGGGCAATGCGCTTCTGCTCATAGACCAGTGTTTTGATGGCATACAGGCTGTTGGCCGTGTTGATATTGCCGTAAGTTTCCAGCGTGCCGCCAAGATACTCTACGCCGCCGCTGAGCAAGCCTTTATTTCGCTCCAGACACGACTCCATCAGCATCGTGATATACAGGAACGTACCGACGCGGCCGCAGTAGTCATATTCCAGCCGTTCCTGCTGCGCCAGCACGCGCACCTGTGCGCGCACCTGCGCACAATAGGCGTTATACAGCTCGTCAAATGTCCGAAAGTCGGTCAGGCTGCCGAGTCGCAGCCCCATGGACGCGCCGCTTTTCGGGTCGCGACCGTTAAAGAGCGTTACTTCCAGCGCCTTGAGCAGGTTGATGATCCCGTTGGGCGAGCCGATGCTTTTGCGATTGATAACGTATTCGCCGCAGCCGAAGAAGCAGTAGTCCGTCGCCTCACGTTCCGAAACGCCAAACGCGCGCATGACCGACGGGATATTGACATCGTCGTTATACAGCATCGGATAGAGTTTCCCCTCCCCGATGACGGACAGTGCCTTGTCCAGCAGCGCCTCGTCCTGTCCTTCGTAAAAGCGCAGGGAAAGCTGCGGTTCGGCAGCCCCGACGATGCGTGTCGCCTCCATGGCCAGCATGGCAAATCGATTTGCCGCCGCTTCCCTGCGTCGGCCTTTGCCGCCTATGATCACGCGCCCGTGAAACACGGTCTTTCTTGCATCCATCAGCCGCCAGAGGCAGCACAGGATATCCAGCGCGCGCGATTGTGTCAGCTTTCCGCTTTCCAGATCGCGTTGCAAATACTCGCCCAGATAATCGTCCATGCGTCCGTAATTGAGCACGCCGCTTATCAGGCTGTAAAGCCAGCTCAGCTGCACCGCCTCATAAAACGACCGCGGCGGTTCGTTTGCGATATGCGCCAATGCCTCAGACAGTTCCCCTGTCGTCTGCGCCCTGTAGCGCAGGCACACCGCGGAAAGTTGATCGAGCGCCAGGATGCACGCGTCGTACAGCGCGGTATCCGTCATTTTCTCGCGCAGGGCAAGGATCTCGCGCCGCATCCCGCCGAGGCCGAGGCGCAGCAGCTTGTCATAATCCAGATACGCGCCGACCACGCGATACAGCGGGAAGGCGATCTGCGCATGCTCCCAGTAAATATCCTGCGGCATGGCCAGTCGAATTTCGGGCGGATAGCTTTCACGCAGTCCTCTTCTTGTTTCCTGCGTCTCCCAGAAGGCGAGAAGCTCCTGCGCATGGTGCACCTGTGCTACGTCGGCGTGTTCAGCTGTAAGCGCTTCCATCGCGCGTGGAATGTCAACAAACCAGCCTACACTTCTGCCGAGCAGCGGTTCATTGGAAAAGCCGACAGGTAAAATACGCTTTCTGCCTGCCAGAATATCCTGCTCCTGCACAGGCAGGAATTCATATGCATGCTGCACCTGCAGGCAATACGCCTCACGCAGCGGGATCGGATCATCGTAATGTGTCCGATAGCAGTCGGTAAAAGCACACAAATAGTCATAAAATGTCATGAAGAAACCTCCTTCTTGCATTGACAAGCGCACAATGATGCCGTATGATATGAGTAAACGATTACATTTGGGAGTGAAATACGATGCGGGGATACATTTTCGACATTCAGCGCTGTTGCTATCACGACGGGCCGGGGATCCGCACCACGGTTTTCTTCAAAGGCTGCCCCCTGCGGTGCATATGGTGCCACAACCCAGAGTCCTTTCAAAAAGCGCCGCAGTTATCCTTTCGTGCAGAGCTTTGCCGCCATTGCGGTGCATGCGCCGTAATATGCCCGCATGGGGTGCATACGTTTTCCGACGGCATACATCATCTGGATCGTGACAAATGCACACAATGCGGCGCATGTGTGCGCGCATGTCCTGCCGACGCACTGTCTGTCATCGGGCGGGAGGCAGACACAGAGGAGATCATGCAGATCGTCCGTCGGGATATCGATTATTATGCAGCGACCGGCGGCGGGCTGACCGTGTCCGGGGGCGAGCCGACGGCACAGCCCGAATTCCTGTCGCAGCTTCTTGCCGCCGCGAAAGTCGAGGGGATACACACCTGCATCGAGACGAACGGGTACATTCCCGAAGCGACCCTGCGCGATATCCTGCCTCTGGTCGATCTGTTTCTGGTCGATCATAAGCTCAGCGAGCAGGAGGGGCTGACTGCCTATACGCGGGCGCAGGGCGAACTGTGGCATAACACCATGGAGCAGCTGACGCGCTGCGGAAAGCCCGTGATCCTGCGCCTTCCCATCATCCCGGGGATCAACGATACAAAAACGCACATAGCCGATGCCGTCGCATTTCAGAAAGCGCATCCGAACATCCAAAAATCGGAGCTCATGCCGTATCACGCCATCGGTGCCGCCAAATGGGCGCAGCTGGGGCTTTCCTATCCGCTGGACGGGATCCCCTCCGTTTCGGAAGATACCGCCGCGCAATGGCGGCAGTGGCTTTCAGAAGCTGTCGGCAGCCATCTGTAAGGTCGCCCCTTATCCGCGCACGACAGCGGCTTTTTGGCTGTTCAGTTCCAGCCAGCCGTAAATGCCCGCGCCGATGAGGCCGTTTTCCTGATTCGGTCTGGCAAAGCGGATGTTCAGTCCCTCCATCGGCTTCGGCTTGCGGCAGTAAAAGCGGATGCGTTCCAGCAGGCGGTCCGTGGGAAACGCCTTCATCTGGGGCAATCCCCCGCCGATTATCACATGATCCGGATCCAGAATGTTGATCTCCGTCGCGACCGCAATGGCCATCGCATCGATCTGCGCGCGCACCTGCGGCGTATCGCCGTGAAGGGCATAAATATCGCTGACATGCGTGCCGATAAACTCCGTTTCGCACAGTTCGACCAGTCTTCTTCCTCCGCCGAGCGGTTCGAGGCACCCGACGTTCTCACATCCACACCGCGCGTTCGAATACAGCTGCGGAATGTGCCCCAGCTCCCCCGCAACACCGTTTTTTCCGCGCAGGATCTTGCCGTTGAAGCAAATGCTGTTTCCGATCCCCGTGCCGAAATAAATGCCGATCACCATCCCCTTCGGGGGGATGTTCTGCTCCATCAGATCGTAAGTCAGCAGCAGGTTCACATCCTTTTCCAGAAAAACGGGAATACCCAGCAGTTCTTCCAGATAAGCTACGATCGGCTGCCCATCCAATCCCGGCACATTCGGTGCCTGAAGTACCGTTTTTCTGGCCTTGTCCACAATGGCGGGAACGCCGAGCGACACGCCGCGGATCAGCACACTTGCGCTCATTTCCCTGTAAAAATCCAGAATAATACTGCCGAGTTTTTCCGGGAAATCCTCCTGTGCCACTTCCTCCGTAGATACGATAGTGACATCGGATGATCTGTAATCGGGATCGACCAGCGCCATGCGCAGGTTCGTCCCGCCGATATCCAGACAGATCATTGCTTCTTTTATCATAGTGACCCCCATAGGTTAATCGTTTTCGCAAACAGCGGAAAGAAAAGGGAACGTCCGTTCCCTTTTCGGATGCGCTCTGCATACGCAAAGCGCGTTCTTTTTTTGTCAAATCACGCGTCGGCGCGCGTGGAGCGCCGCGGCACCATACACACGGGGATGCGGATCTCGCGCGCGTCCATCGGTTTGCCGTTGATCGCATCGATAAGCTGCTGCGCAGCCGCCTGCGCAAGCTCCTCCACATTCTGCCGCACCGTGGAAATGGGCACCGTGTTGAAATCCGTAATGGAAATATCGTCAAATCCAACGATCTTCACCTGCGCGGGAACATCGATCCCATGGCCTGTGAGCGCGCGGTACGCGCCGAGCGCCAGCCAGTCCGACACAGCAAACACGCCGTCGTAATCAAACTCCCCCGCGTCGATCAGCGCACCGATCTTCTCAAACGCTTCCTGATAATGCACATATTCCAGCGCGCAGATGCCGACATTTTCCTCGGTCAGGCCATACTCGCGTAAAGCGTCGAGGCATCCTTCATAGCGTTCCCTAAAACCGGAAACAGGCCGAACGCCCGTGATGAACAGGATCTTTTTGCAGCCGCAGTTCAAAAGCTCCTGTGTTGCCAGATAACCGCCATCAACATTGTCCGAGCACACCACGCTGCAATTGCCGCACAGATGGTCGGGGATACGGTCGATAAAGACCGTCGGCAGGTCATAGTCCTCCTCCAGAACGATATCCCCGCCGCTGGAGAGGAAGATCATGCCGCAGGCGTTCTGCATGGTCATCATTTTGACCTGCTTGCGCTCGATCTCGTCTTTTTCGTCCGTATTGCACAGGAACGTCTGGTACCCCTCACGGAACAGGATCTTCTCGACTGCAAAGACGATCTTGACGAAGAATTCGTTCGTAATATCGGGCACCACGATGCCCACGTTCATCATTTTCTGGACACGCAGACCCTTGGCCACCAGATTGGGCTTGTAGTTTCTGTCGCGGATGATATCCATGACCCGCTGTTCCGTTTCTTTGGAATATCGTCCTGTTTTGTTGATGACGCGGGAAACCGTCGCAATAGACACCCCGGATTCACGGGCAATGTCTTTAATGGAAATCGCTCTTTTCATTGGCGCATCTTCCTTCATCAGCTATATATCTATATAATACTGGATATATTCGGTAAATTCAAGCACCAATCCTTGGGAAATTCAAATTTTATACACATTTTAGCTTGGAAATGACGGTTTTTATCGTTTCGCGCTCTGTTTTTGTCAGGCGGAACGCGCTGTTTTCCAGTCTTTCCGTTAAATAGGACACGGCAGCGTCGATCCGAAGCGCCCGCGGTTTTGTCCCGGCGAAGCTTCGGAAATTCGATGCGGCGATCTTGCGGGTCACGGCATCCGGCAGTCCGGCACCGCGAATGGTACGGTCCCACAGTGAGACAGCCCCGTTTTCTGTCAGATAACCGCGTTCGAGATCGTTGATCTGCTGTGCGATCTGCAAATCATGCACAGAAGCGGGATAGCAGTTATCCGTGCCGAACAGGATGCGTTCGCAGTAGTCCAGAAAGAATTGCCTCCATGCGGTCGGGCGGCTGTCAAAGCTGTAATACATCTCCGTGCCGGCCGTGATATCCAGCAAAACATTCGGAAATCGCTCCAGCAGGGCGCGCAATCGGCATTCGTCTCCACTCAGGAAAAGCAGATGCGCAAAGCATACCCGCAGCTTCGGATGGTGTTCCAGCATGGCAATGCTTTCTGCAAGGATCTGCTCATAGGACGGGTAGCTCCCGTCGCCGTAGAACCAGCCGTTCTGCCTTGCCCAGTCCGGGCAGGCATACGCATCCCAGAATTGCGGCGGATCATTGACATGCAGCAGCAACGGCATATTCAGTTCCGCCAGTTTGGCGTACAAGCGATCGTAACGCGGGTCATCCTGCGCATAGCCGAGCCTTTTTCGCTCTGTCGGCTTGCTTTCGATCATTTTCAAGCCGTCCAGTCCGATGGCATACAGCCTTTCAGCCTCCTGCGCAAAATCATATTGAAAGCGATAGTGCAGCCCGCCGAACGCGTAATTATTCGGATCGAGCAGCTTATAATAGATCGCCAACGCGTTTTGTGACGCATCGTCCATGCCCTCGACACTCAGAAAGTTCCCACACACATAGCCGTATTTCTCCTTCTGGATGCGATTCCCCTGCTCCACATCCTGCGGCGAGCCGTTCAGAACGTGCACATGGCAATCCAGCCACTCAAGCTCGGGGGTATTCATTGCACAAAAGCCGATAGGGCTTCACATCCTCGTCGATGGCAGGGAAACGACCCGGCGCGCGAAAGAAGTGATTGTCCGTTTCATCATCGTTGCACATGCTGACCTCTCCGATCAGCACGGGGCCGAAACCAGCTTTCGCCCAGAACTCATGGTAAAGCCGCGGCGTATAAGTGATGCTTTGTCCCGGTTTCAGCTCGATCACCGCGCCTGCGGGCAGTTCCAGCGCAACGCCGTCGGAAACGATCGAAACAGGGCGCGTTCGATCCGGTTCATCGGCCTCGTTCGCACAGTACAGCCGCATGACCAGGATCCCGCCGCCGCGGTTGATGATATCCTCCATTTTGTAGGAGTGGAAATGCATGGGCGTGTGCTGCTCCTCCTGCGCGATCAGGTATTTTTCGGCATAAGGCTTCGGGTATTTCGCAAGCTGCTTTCGATTTCCGTTTCGCAGGGTGAACGCCGTCAGGCCGATCCGCGCAAAATCGTTGCAACCGAAATCGGTCACATCCCATCCGAGCCGATTGTCGCGAATTTCATCGCATTGTGTACCCATTTTTGCCCACTGCTCAGGTGTCCAGGACGCAAAAGGCGGCAAAATGCAGCCGTTTTTCGCCATAAACGCCTCGGAAGCTTCGATCACTTTGTTGATTTCGGAACGTTTCATCATTGACCTCCCGTATTTTCTTTTTTTCGGATCAAAAGACTGTGCACCTCAAACGCATGGAAGCGGAGCTCTGCGCCGTTGTCGGTAATGCGAATATCGGCACATTCGATCGGATTTTCGAGCAGATCGACTGCCGTCACGGCCTCATATCCGTTCAGTTTCAGGGTCGCACAGGTCGCGCCGCCCGCCGCTTCATACATGCGAAGGATCACATCGTCGCTGTCGATCGCCATTTTCACGGTTTCCAGCACCGCAGTTCCTGCCGTCAGCTCTGCGATCGGCAAAATCGCAGCGCCCGTATTTTTCGTCGCCGTGCGGATCTCAAGCGGGTAGTTCAGCAAATAGCCCTGTCGGATCACATCGCCGTCCCATGCATCGCCCGCGTGGGGAAGCACCGCATAGGTAAAAGCATGCACGCCCAGATCGCCGTGCTCGCACGGACAGTTCTGGCTGCGCAGCAGGCAAAGATCCAGACAGTTGTCCCAGACCTTATAGCCGTATTTGCAATCGTTGAGCAGCGCAAGACCGCCGTTTCGGTCGGCCATGTCCACCCATTTATGCGCGCAAACCTCAAATTTGGCTTCATCCCATGTGGTGTTGCGGTGGGTCGGGCGGTACACATGCCCGAACTGGATCTCGCAGGCAGCCCGATCCGTCACGACATCCACAGGCCAGCTCACACGAAGCATCCGATATTCTTCGCGCCAGTCGACCTCTGTGGCAAAATCCAGCCGCGCGCTGTGCGCTTCGAGCGATACCGTCTGCCGAATGACGGAGCTGCCGACTGAGAATTCCAGATGCATTTTCTGCACGGAACCGCACGCCTCGCCCCGCATGGACATCATGCGTGCCTGCACCCCCGGCTTTGTCAGGTAAGCTTTTTCGATATCCCAGTGCGTATTCTCGTCCGGGTAGAGCGTCAGGACATTGCCAGCACCGCAGAGCATCTCCCGCCGCAGGCGTTTATCATAGAGTGAAGAAACCGTACCGTCCGCTGCAAATATCACGCGGACGAATTCGTTTTCCAGCCGATCTCCGAGCGGAACTGCTTCAGCGCAGTTATCCCCGCACAGCTCCACGGCGCGCACCTCATACGGCGAAAGCGAGATCATTACCTGCGTGCCGTCCAGCTCTGCACATTGCGTGCGCGGGAACGGGGTCGGATTTGCCACGACCAGCGGACGCTGCATCGCCGCCGTATCCAGCCTGCTTCCGAGAATGCGCAGGCAGGTGTCCGCGAGTTCCCGCGCCTGTGCATGGCGCAGCGCGTAGCGCGCCTGCGTTTCTTCATAGACGCGATCGATCGCCGAGCCAGGCAGGCAATCATGGAACTGATACAGCAGCACATCCTGCCAGCACTCCGAGAGCCATTGCTTCGGATAGGAAAAACCGTCCAGACCGTGGCAGAGGGTCGCGAGCCATTCCACGAGATGCAGATCGCGCTCCAGTGTGCGATTCCATTTTTTCTGCTTTGCCATAGAGGTGTATGTGCCCTGATGTCGCTCGAAATAGAGTTCACCCTGCCAGGTTTTATAGGAAGCGGCGTTTTTTTCGATCCTTTTGAAGAAATCGACTACGAATTCATCGTGCAGCGGCGGGCAGCCCTTGAGGTTTCGGGCTCGTCTTCGGCGCTCCATATGCTCATATCCGGGGCCGCCACCGCCATCCCCCAGCCCGTAAAGCTGGAGACCGCGATCGCATACGTCCTTATCCGTGTAATGATACTCGCCGTAGATCGCCATCTGCGGCACAGAGGCGCTCGTGTAACTGTTCTCGGGCAGCATATGCGTCAGGATACGCGTACCGTCCATCCCCTGCCACCAAAACGTATAGCGCGGGAAACGGTTCGTATCGTTCATGGATAGCTTATTCGTTGTAAAATACGGCACACCGGCTTTTACGAACAGCTGCGGCAGTGCCGCGCTGTAGCCGAATACATCGGGTAAAAAGCCGACCTGCATATCCAGCCCGAATTCCTGTTGAAAAAAGCGCTTGCCGTAAAGCAGCTGACGAACCAGCGACTCGCCACTCGGCAAATTGGTATCACACTCGATATACAGTGCGCCGACCACTTCCAGCCTGCCTTCGCGGATGCGGCGGCACATTTTTTCGTAAAGCGCAGGGTATTGCTCTTTGAGCCAGACATACACCGGCACCTGACTGAGCGTAAATTTATATTCCGGAAATCTGTCCATCATTTTCATGACGGTGGACAGCGTCCTTGCACATTTTCGGGGCGTTTCTCTTTGCGGCCACAGAAAAAGCAGATCCAGATGGCTGTGTCCGATCGAAGAATACTCCATCGTATGCCCTTCGGCCGGGCGGGACAGGATACGCCGCAAAATCGCCCGCACATTTTCGGCACATTGCGCGTCCACGCGCAGCTCGCGCTTGCGCGTCGGCTCAGTTTCCGGGTCAGGCCAGATCGACAGTCTCTCCCCTGCCCGATCCTGTCCCGACTCCTCCCGGCCGTAGGCATGGCGGCGCATCATCAGCGCCTGCGTGTCGTCGCTGTCCGAGATCGGTGTCTGCGCGGTATCTGCGAAAAGCGCTGCCGCTTCCTCCAGTATCCACCCGACTTCCTCCCCGTAGGGATCGCCGTTTTCGCACAGACCGACAAACAGGCTCTGGCAGACCTGCCAATCGTAAAAGCAGTCCCGCACCGCGCGATCCACCGAAACAAGACAGGCTTCCTTGATCCGTCCGTTATTGCGATACTGCCCTTCGATATCCATGCAGGTAAAATCGCACCAGAAGTCGATCTTTCCGTCCTGCGTGATGCAGTCGCGAAGCTCAATGGTGCGTTTTCCCCACAAGCCGAGCGGGAATTCGTTGCGGGAGGTCGCACTGGTCAGCCCCTGCACGGGGTCGCCGTTTTCATCCACCAGCAGTCCCTCGGCGGACATGTCCACCAGCACGGCAAGCGTCTCCCCTTCAGCCGAGGCGGGAATGCACCCGGTAAAGTGGAACCAACCGCAGTCAAACAGGTCGCCCCAGTGCTCCCCCGGCTGCCAGAGCCGATATTGCCCCTGCGTGCGATGTGCAAAGGGCAGCGGTTCCTGCGAGGTGTATCCCTCGATGCGTAAATTTTCTATCACATGGTAAACGCCATGTTCCAATTGGTCGCGAACGGCGGTAAAACGCTGTTCCCGGATACGAAATAATTCCATACTGTTCTCCTTTTCGTGCGAAGCCCTTGTCACTTTTGCCGAGAGGTTCGGAAAAAGTGACAAAGGGAGGTTGGAAGCATTGTTCCCAACCTCCCCGCATAATCAAAGGGATTGGGCAAGCCTGTCCTGTGCGAATCAGGCCGTGACGACCACGTTCAGGTATGTGCTCAGCCAGCTGCCCGAAGCCGCACCATGGAAGTAGATGATCTCGCCCGCTTCCAGCTCCACCGTGATCGTCGTCTCAGTGACAACGTTTTTCAGCGCGTAGACCAGATCGTCGGCACCGTCTCTGTGGATCACGAGAGAGCCGCCCTGCTCCCACTTGTCCTGTGCATAGATCGTGAAGGTATACGTCCCGGCCGCTTCGGCCTTATAACCCAGCGCGCAGGTCTCGCCCGCACCGGGGTTGACGTTTGCCTCGATCATATTGGGAACATCGTTGTTGATACCGATGCCCGTTCCGCCTTCGGAATACCACTGTGCGGCATCCGCTTCGCCGTCGCCGTCCCAGTCGGGGGTATCATATTGCGCATTGACGGTAAACGCGCCGCCGTTGGACGAGCAGGCATAGACCCACTTGCCGTCGGCAGACTCGGAGGAGAACTCGGCGATCGCGCCTTCCACGGGAGAGGTATACGGCGCTGCTTCACCGTCCTTTTCCACGGTGACATTCACATAGCAGCTGAACCAGTCGCTGCACGACGTTGCACGCAGCAGGATCTCGTCGCCGGCCTTCATTTCGACAGCCGTAGCGTTCAGGTGGAAGACCGTCTGCGGCGCAGAAGTCAGGTCGACGGACAGGATCTCATTTTCGCCCAGCGTGATGCTGAACTTCTCGGGATTTTGTCCCCAGAGGTCAGCGACAACGCCCGAGATCACGTAGGTGCCGTCCTCGGGCGCCTTGAAGCCGATCACGGCAGCCATACCGTCAGCGGATTCGACATTCATTTCAATATAGCCGGGTGCATCTGCGTTAAAGCCAGCGCCGACCCAGGAGCCTTCCCACGGATACCAGCCGCGAATGTTGTCGCGAACTTCATAACCGCCCATCGGATTGACGGAATTGTCGGAGGGGTCGATGAAATAGTAGCCCCAGACAGACTCCGACTGATCTTCGCCGGTATAGTAATCGTCAAGGACATTCCATTTTGTCTGCGTGGGCACAGCAGGCTCGGACGGTTCGGTCGGCTCAGACGGCTGCGACGGCGCGGGAGAAGACGGGGTCGATGCGGAAGGGTCTGTCGGATCGGGGACATCGGGATTGCAGGCCGCCAACGCCAGCAAAAGGGTCACGGCAAGCAGCGCGGATTGGATCTTTTTCATTGTGGTTCTCCTTTTCAAATTGTTCATGAGTAAGCGTTTACTCAGTGTATGCGTAAACCTTTACTCATGTAAAAATAGTAGCATATTCTTGTCATAATTGCAACTGTTTTCGCGAAGTTTTCCATAGTGACCGAAATCAGCAGTCGATTTTTGTGCAATTTATGCGAACATCGTTTCCGCCGAGCCAGGTGACCGCCTGTCCGGCTATGTGACTGCCCCAGATAATGGCCTGCGGCAGGGACTTTCCGTCCGCAAGCGCACGCAGCATCCCGGCTGAGAAGTTATCGCCCGCACCGCACGCATCGCAAAACGGCCCGTAAACCACCGCAGATTGCGCATAGCACTTCGGGCTTAAAACGGTCTTCCCGTCCATGGCGATGCAGCCGTCTTTCCCGCACGTGACCACGACACCTTTGCGCACCGTTTTGGCCAGCTGCGCCAGCGCACGTTCGGCAGAGTCTTCACCCGTCAGGATACACGCCTCCGCCTCGTTCAGCTTCAGATGATCCACCCGTTCCAGCACGGCCATCGTCGTCGCCGCATTTTGCGCATCGCACCGGGACATATCCATGCTGACGAGCTTGCCGTAGCGCTGCGCGAGGTCAAGGATCGGGTAGTCCACGCAGTAACCCGGATAGGTGTGCACGATTTCGCAGTTTCGAATGGCGCTTTCCAGCGTCTGCGGCTCAAACAGTACGCGCGGCGGCGCGCTGTAGCTGGCGAAGCATCTGTCCTGCGGCGTGCTCAGCACGGCGGAGACATCCGTTTCATACCCCGGCTCACACAGTTTTCCGAGCAGATTCACGCCCGCCGATCGCATCGAGTGCAACACGCTTTGCCCCATAAGATCATCACCTATGCAGGTCAGCATCGCAGTCGGAACACCCAGCCGCGCCAGTGAGATCGCCGTATTGGCACCGCCGCCCGTCTTTACGCAGAAGGCGTTGCCGAACACCTCTCCGCCGGGCGACGGGATATGCGGCAGCCCGCCGAAGATCAGATCGCAGCACACCTGCGCGATACACAAGACCGATCGCATCATTTCCACTCTCCGATCCACGGGCGATTGATACGGCAATAGGACTCGACCAGCTGCACAGCCTTGTCGTGATCCCCCACCAGCGGATGGATGCGCAGCGCTTCGATCGCGGCTTCCTTGGAGCGTCTCGCCACGGCTTCCACCGTCAGCTTTTCATAGCGTTTAACGGTCTGCATCAGGACTAGATTGCTCGGGTCAATGCTGCCTTTATCGAAGTGCATGGGAATTGCGCCCTGTTTTGTCACCGTGCAGGTGACTTCCACCACATCCGTATCGGCCATGCCCGCAATGGCACCCGCGTTCGGCACGCTCACGGCAAGATCAATGCCGCGGTCGTTTTTCATCGAGTCGATGAAGTTGAACATCACACCTGCGTAGCCCTCGTACACCTGCGTGACGGGCTTATTGCCGAGCAGTTGCCGAATACCGAGCGTGTCGGGGTCGATCGGCTTGGGATGCGGCTGCGCGTCACCCAGTTCAATGGACATATAGCTGCCTTCGCGTCGGTGCATATAATCCCGATAGATCTCAAGACACGTCATCGGTTCCGTTTCCACATCATGCTGTCTGAGTGCCTGCATCATCTGCGTATTGTTGCGATAAATGAACTCTCCGCGCGTTTCCGGTGCGGCCATCAGATTTTTCAGTGCCCGCTCGCGATGATAATAGTAGTACAGATACCCGTTCGGGATCGCACCGAGGCTGCGCACGAGATCACGATCGAAATACAGGAACTGGTGGAAATTCTGCACGAAATCTGCATTGGCGAGCAGCTGCGGCAGGATATCCACGCCGCCGACCTCCACCCGATTAGCCCAGGAGAGGTGGTTCAGACCATACACCTTCACCAGAAGGTCGGATGCATTGACCTGCAGGGCATCAGCCAGATCGATCTTAATGCCCGTTGCATTGTCGCATATGCCGATCACGCGATCATATCCCGCGTCATACAGCGCCTGCGTAACGAGCCCGGACGGATTGGTGAAATTGAACACGAGCGCATCCGGTTTTGCAACCTCGCGGATCAAACGCATATACGCGAGCATCGTCGGGATCGTGCGGATGGCATAGGAGAAGCCGCCTGCCCCGGTCGTTTCCTGCCCGATCAACCCCAGACGCAGTGCCGTTCGTTCATCTTCCGTTCTGGCGGCATCCTGTCCGACGCGCACGGTCGTGACCACATAATCCGCATCCTTCAGTGCTGTCTTCGCATCCGTGGTCAGACTGACGAGCAGGCCGTCCCCCTCTTTTTCCGCAATAAAGCGCGCAATTCCGCCGAAGTAACGGAGCTTTTGCGGATCCGTGTCCATAACGGCGACCTCCGCGATCTCCATCTCACGGTAAAATTTAAGCAGCGATTCCACGAAGTAGTAGGTGCGGACGCTGCCGCCGCCGATCAATGCCAGTTTCTTTCCCATATCACTGCCTCAACAATTCGATCACACGGCGCTTGAATTCCTCCGCGCGCACATCCGTCGCGACCATTACGGGAGCACCTTCACCCCAGTCACAGTCCACCGTCACGCCGCGGGTGTATTCGCCGCGCGTTTCGATCAGGAGCTTCTTTTCTTCCAGTGTAAGCAGATCGTCCCAGATCAGAACGGACAGGGCAAGCGGATCATGCAAAATGGGCAGATATCCGAATTTCTCGATAAAAGTCTCCATCATCTCGCCGAGCATAGAGCTGCGCGCATTGCCGGCGGCCTTGACCATATCCACTTCTTCCCGCGTGAACCGGCAGCGGTTGGTCACATCCAGCCCAACCATGGTGATCGGTGCGCCGCTTTCCAGCACGATGCGTGCCGCCTCGGGGTCGCAGACAATATTCCATTCGGGGTGCGCCCTGTTGATTTGCCCGCCCATCATGCAGATGCGGATCCGCTGCGCGATGTGCGGCGCTTTTGCAAGTGCCAGCGCCAGATTGGTCAGCGGTCCGATAGCCACGATCGTCAGATCCTCGACCTGCTGTGCCATGCGAATGATAAAATCGGCGGCGTGCGGCAGCGATTCGCCGTAATATTCGCCGTAATCGGGTGCACTGTTGGGAATGCGGCTTTCATCCCAATGTCCGATCAGCGGTTTTTCCGCGCCGGTACACACCGGGATGTCTTCGCGTCCGTAAGTTTGCAGGATCTTCTTCGTCACGCCGCTGCGCCAGGCGTTGGCCAGATATACATTCGTAATGCCGACGATCTCCAGAGACGGGGTATTCAGTGCCATTGCAAGTGCCAGCGCATCGTCCACATCTCCGCCAATGTCGGTATCAATCAGGATTTTTTTCACTTCCACGGTAATTCCTCCTTAAAAATCGGGAGGCCGCCGACTGCCCGAAGGCAGGGTAGCCTCCCTGTTTATCCGTTAAATATGGATCTCGTAGCGGTCGTAGGGAACGATGGCTAGATCGAACAGGCCCGACGGCGTGCGGCTCGATTCGAGCAGGTTCATCAGCGTATTGACGACACCCAGACACAGCTCGTTTTCACCCTCGTGTACATACGCGGAAATGTCCGCCGAATACGGCTTCCACAGGCAGGTTTTTACATCCTGTCCGTTGACCCTGACCAGCAGCACGTCTTTACCGATGTCACATTGCAGCATCAGCTTCTTTTGCAGCTGCTGCGCGGTCAAATTTACCTTGACCGTATAGTAGCCCGTGCCGGAATAATACGGCAATTTTCCGTTGCACCAGTCGCCGAGTTCCATGGTCGTGACCATAGGCACGATCACGTCCCGTCCGTCCGTATGCTCCACCGCAAACGAGCCGATGATCTTCAGCAGATCGATCATGCCGTCGCTCTTTTTCGTGACGGTAAGCCTGACCGCGATGGTATTACGCCCCGTCGTGAAGTACCGTGCCACGGGAACTTCCTTCATTTCGGCATCCAGATAGCTGCGCACGGGTGTTTCGGTCACTTCGCTGCCGTTGATATACAGGGTGTAGCCTGCGCCCTTAAAGCCGTCGATCATCAATCGAAGATCCTGCGGCACGCAGGCGGCCTGCACCTGCGTCACGTACCACAGGTCGATCGGATAGGTGCTCTCGTCACGCTCTGTGGGTAGCTGAAGCTCCCATGCGCCCATATGCATGGGGATCCAGTCGGACATATCTGCCTTTCCCGTAGTGATGGCCTGTACATCGTCGTTCGGCGAGGCGTAGCACATGCGCCAGTCGTCCGTGTTGAGCGAGTTCGGCTTGTCCACATGGAACGCAAACGGCCCCTGCGGACGGATAAAGTCCAGGCAATCGCCCGCCGGGAGTCGGAACTGCCGCAGTTCGTTTGCGCATGCGACCTTCAGCGAGCTGCCGAGGCGCTGCCGTCCGACGGCGCAGATCACGCCGTGGCCGTCCTCGGACAGCTCCGCGCGCTCCACCGTGACCGCCGCTTCGCAGACATGAACGGTCTCCGTTTCGTCCGCAAACGCATACAGCGCCGAACCGAACGGCTCCATGTGCGCCTTTACGGTCGTTTTCCCGTTTCCTTTTTCATAGACGGTGAGCTTTTCGATACCGCCGTGTTCCAGATCCCACAGCTCGGGGGTATGTTCGCCGTCCCATGTGATCGTGATATCCGCAGGCGCATCCACGGGGTTGGTCAGGAAGAAGATATCCTTTCCATCTTTGACGCGGTGCAGGTAGAAAACTTCCTCGCTGTCGATCTCGATCTCCGGCGTGATGCAGGCGCGCATCGCGCTGTTCAGCACAGACATCATCGCCCGCTCGTCAGGATTGGCCTTGAAGCCCGATCCGGTCACGAAAACCACCTTGCCGTTCCCGACGGTACGCTCGATCAACGTCTGCGCGGTCTCCTGTGTTTGCAGGAAATGCGCGCGCAGCGCAGTCGGTTCCAGACCGAACAACGCTTCGATCCGCTCGCAGAAATTCGGCGCATCCCCTTCGATGCAGCGGTACGGCAAAAGCGCGTCGCCGCCGAGCTTGCCGCCTGCATGCACAAACGCCTCGATCTTATCCAGCGTTTTCGCCTTGATATGGGTACAGGGCGGAAGCATCAGCATTTCGTATTTTTCACCCCGGATGCAGAGTTTCCCGTCCTCAATGGTGCAGCGGTCGGCCAGCACGTCTTCGTCCAGATAGTCGAAATCGATATGCAGACGCAGGAGGCGATCTGTTATGGTGGCAAAATCGTTATCGATGGCGTTTCCGATCTTGTCGCGCTTTTGCGGGACATAGTTTGCCCAGACGGAATTGAGCGGGTACAGGATCGCAACTTTCGCCACATGGTCACCGCCCGAGAGCATATAGCCCATGCGCGTCATATAGTCATTGAACAGGCCGTATTGCTCCCACCAGGTAAACTGGTAGAACATCGACGGCGGCCAGTCGCGCTTGCGCTCTCCTTCTACGCTGTAGTGCAGGCCGTGCGGAATAAACTGATTGACACCCAGCGCATATTCCCAGTCCGCGATCCACTTCATGCGTTCCATGGTGCAGTCCCAATACGATCCGCCCATAGACTCGCAGCACAGGCGGACAGAGCCGTTCTGATGTGCCGCAGAGGAAGCAATCTTCAGCGCGACATGCTCGTTTTCCATCTCTCTCGTTCCGATCCTCGGATAGAGATGATCGATCCCCGTCATGTCGAAGCAGCTCAGATGGTGGAACAGATTTCCGTCCACGCGGCCATGCAGGCGCATGCACTCCTCATAGAGCAAGTGGCCGGTGAATACCACATCGTTTTCTTTGCACCAGTCCCGGATCTGCGCGAAGTAGGCTTTGTTATACTGATCGGACAAGGTGCTCCAGAAGTCATAGCGCACCTGCTCCGTATCGCCGCCGCAGTCAAAGAACAGCTTGGGCAGATTGCGGCGCAGATCATAGCCGTTGCGCTCGCGGAAAATTTTGAACATCTGACGTGTCCACGGAATGATGAAATTATCGCGTCCCGTTTCGAAGTAGTGCATGGCGGGTTCGTCCGTGAAGAATCCCTTCACTTCGCTGAAATCCTCCTGCCCCAAATACGCCTTATACTTGTCATGCGTGTATTGCAGGAACGTTTCCGTTGTCTTTGGATTGAGGACATCGGAATACCAGGAGCTTTGCCGTTCGATAAAGAAGAACAGCTTCCACGGTCCTTTGGGTGCTTCCCATGTAATGACCTTGTCGAACGACAGCGACGGCATCAGATCCACGATCTCGTAGTTGCCGTTTTGCATATCCTCGTGACGGATGGCGCAGGCATAGATGGGGTCGGACTGCTCCAGATCGTTATAGCGCGAGTCGGTACCCTCCATAAACATGAAGTACTGCCCCGGAAGATCCGTTTCGCACAGTTCCAGATACACATTCGTCAACTCGGGATGGTCTTTCATGATAGTCTGGCCGCATGTACCGCTTGGCCAGTTATACTCGTCATAGATCCACGTCTGCAAGCCGAGCTCTTTGGCCTTTTCGATCGTGAATTTGCAGCGGTCGAGCCAGGCCTCGTTCATATAGCCCAGCTCTTCCCGCACGCCGAAGCGCGCGTGGATGTAGATCGCGGGGCATCCCTTGTCCTTAAATTCTTTGAGCTGGTATTCGATCTCATCATAGCTCATTTCGCCGTTCCAGAACCAGAAGGGCATGATCCCGAATTCCTTGCTGGGAATGGCAAACTTTTCGTGGCTGAGCGTTTCCCCGTCCACTAATTTGTTGTATTGCATAAGTTTCCTCTCTTACTTGGTAAGTTCGATCACAGCATACAGCGGCAGATCGAGCCGCGCCGTCAGTACGCCGTCGGCGATGTCGATCTGCGACGGAAGCTCCCGCCCATCCAGATCCAGAATGCGCGCAGCGCGAACATCGGGCGCGATGTACGCGGTGACCGTCACGTCGGAAATCGGCACGACGCGGTCGGATCGCTCGTCGTAGTGATAGTTCAGCAGGTGGATGGCATCTTTGTGCTCGTTGCGGTGGAAATGGATGCCGATATCCGCACGATCGCCTTCGTTTCGCGTGTGCAGCGTCGCCTGCGCGAAACGTGCGTGCAGCGGTGCGAACGCGCTGTCGAACAGCTGCATGGCCTCCCGACGCGATGCCGGATTATCCACGACCGTTACGCCGGGAAGCGCGGCCATTTTTTCCGCCCAGCCGACATGGTCGCATGCGGTATTTCCGAAAAGCAGGAGTCTTCCGCCGGAACGGACATAGCTTTCCAGCTCCTCACACTGGTTATCGGTCAGGTGATCGCATTCGGGCAGAACGATCAGCTTGTACTGTGTCCAGTCGCCGGCACTGACTCGATCCGGGCGAAGTGTGTCATCGCCGAACATGCGTACATCATAGATCGTCTGTTTTTCGCTCAGATACTTCACCACATCCCAGAACGGCAGGCGCGTCGCCTTTTCGTCCTCCTGTTCCAGCGTACGGTAGTACAGAATACTGCTGTCCACGCTGGTGAACTGATCGCCTGCGTTTTTTGTGACCTCTTTCCAGTAATAGCTCGGGAATGAATACGGCACCAGGATCCACGCACCACTGTCCTTGCTGAAGCAGTCGTCGTGCTCCGCCAGGAACGTCTGGATCTGCTCGGTCACGTCGCGCGGCGGCCAGAAGCCCGTTTTGATGGTATTGCCCATCCATCCGCCGTACGGTACGCTCATATTGCAGCCGTATACGCTTGCCTCCAATTGCAGCAGGCGGTATAGGTCGTATGCTTTACCGCGCGAAAGCTGCTCGGCCAGCTGCGGGATTATCCCGCCATACGGGTTTTCCGCGACGATGACCGGCTTCGAATTGGAAAAGCCGCTGACATACCGATACCAGTGCGGTTGGCGGAACAGGGTATGCTCCATCTCCGTGATGACCACATCCACGGTGTTTTCAAAAGGATAATACACGGGCATACAGGTGAAAAAGTTACCCGAAAGCCAGATCTCCCGATTTTGCGTGCGCCGCGCATAATCACGTGCAAAATCCACAAGTTCGGTGAAGTGCTTCTTCACGGCACGCATCTGGAATTCATAGTAATCCCGACACAGGGGGCTGTCGTTGGGATGGGCGTAGCCGCCGTCGAGCACATATTGCCGATAGTCGAATGTATCGACATCGATCCCCGCATAAAGCGTTTCGTCGAGCGTGCCTGCCTTCTTCCGTTCACGCAGATAGGCGCGGAACTGCTTGAGGCAGTCTTTGCAGAAGCATCCGCCCGCACCCATGGAGGTTATAGGCAGCTCCGCTTCATCCAGCTGGATTCCCGCCACACCCGCATCGATCTGCAGTGCCATGATCTTTTTCAGGTAATCGCGCCAGACGGGATTGTTTCGGCAGGTCTGATAGCAGGTCTTCGAGTGGTTTGCGACTTCTACCCATCCTGCATGGACAGGCTCGCCCTTCCATGTGCGCGCGGCGACCTCCTCCTGAAGCTGCGTCACCGTTTCTCCATCGCTGTTGACGATCCCGTTTGGGTAATAATCGTGCAGCTTCGTTCGGAACAATCCGTCGAATTTTCCGCTTGAAAATTCATTCAGGCCGTAGTACTCGGTCGCCGTGCCGTCGCGCACGACATTGAACTGCTTCATATGCGTTCCGTCCGCGCTGACCGCAACGGGGAATTCCCATCCCTGCACCTCAAATACGATGCCCATGGTCTTGATCCCGCGGCGGTTGCATTCGGCGATAAACTCCGAATCGTTCATGTACCCGTAAAAGCGCAGTCTGGGGTCAACTTCTCCGAACGCCTCGTGTTCCAGATACGGCAGGGAGACAGAGCCTCCCCCCATGACCGACCAGACGAGGATCGTCGCTTTGAATTTTTCCAGATCCTCTACCATCTGCATACTGCGGTATGGCAGGGACGGATGGTAGCAGTGATTGTCGTGATGCCAGCCGTCAAAATAAATGCCGCGCTCCATACACTGTTCTCTCCCGACTCAATTGGATTTCTTGCCGTATCGCAGCTCGATCTCGGCTTGGAGCTGGCTGCTGACGTTGGCGTTGATGGTTGCGGCAGGAACGCCGTCGTTGATATAGTTGACGATGGTCGCGATAATGCCGCCGATATCGTTCAAACCCTTATCGTAATTATAGACCAGCTTCACATCGTCGGCGTAGATCATATCGTAGTTTTCCTGTCCGATGCGGTTTGCTTCCTTCTGGTTGCCCACGACCTGCTGCAGCTCGTTGACGATGCGCATAAAGGCGACGGCACCCTCCGGGTTCTTGGAGCCGGTCGGAACGGCCATGCCCTGCGGATAAACGACAAGATTTTTGCCCTCGTAGTCGTCGCCGGTCGGGAACGGCACCATGCCGACCTCAAACGGAAGCTCCACCGGGAACTCTTTGCCGCGGATCATTGCCAGATTGCCGTTGTCAAACCAGCCGAACATGTCGCTGCCGTATACGAATGTGTCCTTCAGCCCGATCAGATAATCGAGCGTGTTCTGCGTTTTCACGGAGCCGAGATTGGACTCGACCGTGCCGGACGCGGTGTCTACGTTCAGCAGCGAGCCGCCGTTGGCGTACATAAAGGACAGGATCGTATCTTCATACGAACCGTAGGCCAGCTGCGTTGCCTCACCGTCGACGGTTTTGGTCAGCTTCTTGCAGACCTCGCGGAATGTCGACCAGTTCCACTCGCCGTCGCGGAACATCTCATCGGGCGCTTTCAGGCCTTCCAGCTCAAACATATCGCGGTTGAACATGATGTAGAACGCATAGGGCTTGAGCGGGATCGCATACGTCTTCCCCTCCCAGCGGAAGGTATCGGGGTCGATGTCGTAATACCCCATGTCGTTCTCCGTAACATAATCGCTGATGTCCATCGCCACACCCGAGAGAATGACGTTATACAGCGTTTCGTCGTAGACCTCAAACAGGTCCGGCGCGTCGTTGCTTTCCTGCATGCCCGTTACGGTCGAGAGCATATCGTTCCATGCAGCGTAGATCACTTCGACCTCACCGCCGTATTTTTCTTCAAAGTAAGGGATCGCTTCCAGGATGGGATCATACACATCGGCCTTTTTCCCGGTATCATAGGCATACTGCTTTTCGTTGTACCAGTAGACGATGCGGATATTGGGGTTATCCAGCGTTTCGGGCAACCCGTCCACATGATCGAGAAAATCTTCGCTGACGGAGGGCTGTGTGGGATCGTCCGCGTTCGGGTTCGTGGGAATATTGATTTGCGGTTTGGTCGGCTTGGTGGCGTCTGTCTGCACATTGCAGGCAACCATGCACAGGCACATACATACGGCCAGCAGCAGGGCAACGCAAGATCGGATTCTTTTTTTCATGATAATTTCCTCCTGATTAAATACCGGTTAAACCGGAGTTCTCAATACCCTCCGCAAATCGACGTTGCAGGAAGATATAAAGTACGACCAGCGGGACGATCGCGATAAGACACGCCGCCTGCACCTGTGTCTGTGCAGTCTGGATATTCATACCAAGTCCCATATTGTGCAGGTTTTCCAGATTTTTCTGGAAGGATGCCATAGCGGTGGCAATGGTATCCTGCGTGCGAATGAACATCGACGGCGTATAGTAATCGTTCCAGTTCCAGACAATTGCAAGCAGCAGCACCGCAATGCCGATATTCTGCGCCGTCGGAACGATGATACGCAAAAACGTATGGAACGGGCCGCATCCGTCGATCGCGGCGGCCTCCTGCAGCTCCTTCGGCAAACCGTTGAAAAACTGCATGTAGATGAAGATAAAGATCCCGCTTTTCAGCCCTACGCCCAGCATGGACGGCAGCAGCGTTACCCACGGTGTGCCGATCAAGTTCAGTGGCTCGATCGACGGGACGACGCGATGCAGCAGCTGTAAAATGCCCAGCACGTCAAATCTGCGGAATACCGCGTAAAGGCTAGTCGCAATAGTCTGCTGCGGAACGATGATCGTCAGGATCAGGCCGGCCATCACCAGCTTTTTCCCCGGAAATGTAAAGCGCGCCAGCGCATAGCCGATCAGCATACATACGCCCGCCGATAAAAAAGCGGGGATGATCTCGATCACCAGTGTGTTCAGCAGCACCTCTTTCAGGTCGATCACCAGCGTAACGACCCAGAAATTCTCCCATGTAAAGCCCTTGGGGATCCAGACGATGCTCGGATCATAATACTGATCGATCGGCTTGATCGCATTACTGACCATATACAGGATCGGGTAAAGCACGACATAGCTCACACCGATCAGAAAAATGTGCCGTGCCAGCGTGAGCAGGAGCGAAGAAATGCGCCCCGGTTTCAGAATTCTTCTCACTTTATGCATATACTGTCTCCTCAGCCTTCGATCCTGTTGGCTTTTCTGCCCAGAAGCAGGTAAGCCAGCAGCAGAAACGCCGCCGTTACGCCGAAATACATCCACGCCATAGCCGAGCTCATGCCGAACTTCATCGTCTTGCCGAAACCCATTGTCTGAATGGCGTTCATCATTACGTTGCCGCCGGACGTTCCGCCGTAGGAAGTCGTCGCATCGATGATGATATAGATCACGTTCAGGAAAATAATGGGAGAGATTTTGGGAATGGTGATCCGCCAGAAGATCTCCCACGCATTCGCGCCCTCGATCCGCGCCGCTTCATAATAGCTTTCGGGGATCTTCTGCAAGCCGGAGATATACAGCAGGATCGGCACGCCGCAGTTCGGTATCATGGAGAAAATGCTGTCTATAAAGCCCGTCAGCGTATTGACGACCTCCTTGCTGATTCCGCCGCGGATCATCAGATCGGTAAGCCCCGTGGCGGAATACATATAAGCATTCCCCGATCCGCTCAGCCCGGCCGAGCCGACCACGCTTCCGACCATGGAGTACACCACGCCGCTTGTCATGATGATAGGCAGGAACATGATCGCCCGATATATCGTTCTGCCGCGGAATTTCTGCACCAGCACCACCGCAATAAACAGGCTCAGCACCGTGCAGATCAGCACCTGCTGCAACATGGAGACTGTCACCGTCCACAAATTCGTAAGGAAGCTGCTGTCCTTCAGCAAGAGGTGGACGTAATTATCCAGTCCGACAAACGATGCATCCATCCCCTCCGTGCCCATGGTGACATCATTGAAGGAAAACCAGAACGACTCCACCAGCGGCCGCAAAAAGAAGATCACGAAGCCGACGATCCACGGGAGGACAAAGAGCAGTCCCGCACGCTGTTGCTTTTTCATAAGGCCGGAGGCCTTTTTCCGTTTCGACACGTTTCTCTCCCCCTTTACTGCATGCCTGCGGCAACGCCGGAGGTCACGACCGCGCCGTCGCGCAGCACGGCGTAGCCCATCGGCGCCACACAAGCGCCGTCGACCGTCTGCTCCATCGCACCGTAGTTGACCACAATGCGTACGCCGTTGGCGTATGTCACGGCGCGGACGTCCTCGCTCAGGATCTCGTGCGCGGTGATCACGCAGTCCTGCACATCCCGCAGCACCGAATCGATCTGCCGATACTGCTCGGCTGCGAAATCCATCCAGTTTGCGGCATCAGCGGAATATAGCCTGTCCAGTCTGGAGCCGATCAGCTCGTCGGCATTCCTGCCCACCAGAGAAAACAGCGGATAGGCGCCGTATTCCATACACGTCAGCGTCTGCCGTGCAGAATCACTCGACAGGTTGGAAGCGCCGATGCTGTACGACACATAGCCATGGAAGACCATCTGATAAAACGGCACGGACGCATCCTCCAGATCATATCCGCTGGAACGGAACGAAGTATTCAGTAAATGCGTGGCGTAGGCGGCTGCATAGTCGTTCGCGCCTTCAAGCAGGATACCGTCAGTCTGTTCGGCCGCGTCGGCCATCAGCTCGCGGACGATCTCCAGAACCTGATTTCTTCCCACACCGTCTGAGGACAGCTCGGAATAGAGCATCGTTCCGACGCTGTCGAGTGCGACAGCGTCATACCCCGCCGTATGCAGTGCCTCGATAAACGCCGTGAAAAAGCGCTGCATGGATGACGGGCGAAGCAGATACCATGCATCGTATCTGGAGTCGGCCATGGCGGAGTCAAGTGCAAAAACATACTGCCGCTGCGCAGTATTGGCGACCGATTGCAGCACATCATTATAGCGGCTCACGCCGTTTCCGGTCTTGTAGACATTCAGCAGATCGCCGCTCAAATACAGCGCGCCGCCCGCCTCTTCCAGTCGTGTTTTCAGTGCCTGCATCTGCGCGGCAGTGCCGACCTTTCCATCCACTGTCGCAGTCGTCGGAATTTTACCGAAGTAGCTGTTTTTCGCCCAGTAATTGTACTTTACGACCACATTGGATATGTCCGACAGCGACAGCTCGTCGAGCAGCGCGTTGACATCTTCCACGGTCGTCATCGATATTTTCTTATCTGCGGGGATGCCGAGCACGGATTTTGTCTTTTCGATGTATCCGTACAGATCCAGATACAGTGGGATGTTCTCCTGCACCTGCACCCTTTCCGACAGCCCGCCGTTTTGCAGCAGATAGTCACGATACAGCCCCGCCATATCGGCATAGGTATTGCTCCCATCCGAAAGCAGATAATAGCTGACCTCGTAATTGCACCAGATCTCCGTTTTCTTTTCCGCAATGTCCACGGCAAGATCCGAACCATCCTTCTGCGTCTGGCGCACCGTGCCGCCGGTGCGATACGCGCAACGGCTCCAAACGGTGTTGTACTGCGTATACTTACCTGAAACATTCGCCGAAACGGTCGCCCTTGCAGCGCCCTTGGTGATGATCGCAAAGAACCCGCCGTCATTGCACGAATTGCCGAAAACGGGCATATACTGGTTTTCCGACACGGTGAAAAATCCGCCGGATGCCTTTCCGCCCATCATTTTATCGCTGGTACCGTTGTCAAATCCGTACAGCTGCTTGGAATACGTCGCTGCCGTCAAATTATTGTTATTGAAATAGATCAGCGCGCCGCATCCGTCCGGCACCAGCATATAGCCCGTATCCGCGGACGACCCCGCGCCGAAGAACGGCAGCAGATCGATACTTTTGATGCTGTTCGTGTCATATTCGGCGATGTAGTCCGTCAGGATAGCGGCCTTGAAGCACTCCTGCGTGATGCTGTAGCGCACGGGGATGCTGAAGCCCTCGTTGGGGAAGTAAAACAGGAACACAACAGAGCCGTCACCGGGCAGCTGATACAGCAGGCCGTCCTTATTCACGCAGCTCATGAGCGAGCCGCAGGTCATTTCCTGGCTCTGCGCCGTATCGTAGACCACGGTAATGGCCGATTGGAGCGCGTTTTTGTGAAACCCGGTTGCGATTGCGTCCGAGCTGCGGTCGCTCGGGTTGGTATAATAGGTCTTGCCCGTCGCTTTTTCGTATACGCAGGCCGTTCCGTCGCGCAGGCAGGCATACAGGATAAAGCTTTTGTTTTCGGATATTTGCACCATATCGTAGGAGTCTTCGGCGGGAACGAAGCCGTTGACATCGATCACATAATCATCCTCGCGCACCGGCGTGGCAAGCTGTGCATTGGTGCAGGCGCTCAGCAGGCTCGGCAGCAGAATCAGGGCAAGCAGCAGGCAGATTAACTTTTTCATCGATATGCCTCCTTTTCAAAGCCTGAATACGATCTCATTGTAAATCGTGCAGCCGAATGTATAGATCTGAAGCACCAGACTGTAGCACAGCAGGATCAGAAACAGCAGGATCAGAATGCCGACCGCCGTCAGCAGCAGATTGACGACCGTTTTCCCGAACCCGAGCTGATGCACATAAAACATTCCGACAAATAGAATAACACCGCTCCAGCCGAAGCCGATAAGGCGGATGGCCGTCAAAAACGCCTGCATCTCGCTGTTCGTGATATTCGTGGCGAGAATATAGAGCAGCTCGCAGAAAATATACGGCACGAGACTGTAGCACATGCAGATGAAGATCTCGCGCGCATCCCCCTCCGTGAACATCAGGGAGCTGACTGCCCAGTTGGCCGCATAGCAGACCGCAAAGCCGCCGACCGTCATCAGAAAAACGGAGGGAACGGAAATGGTATCCGGGTTATACTCGTTAAAAATAAAGCCTGTCAGCACCTGATCGAATACATTGGTCAGGAAAAACGCAAGCAGGATCACTACGCAGAAGGCAGGGCTTCCTTCTTTTTCCCATTTGACCCGGTCAAATCCGTTAACCGGGTGAAAAACGGTGTATCTGCACTGCTTCGCACCGGAAATGATACCATCCATCGCTTTACTCCTTCGCTTTTCCGATTTTCTTCCACTTTGCCGCGATCGCCTCGCCGAGTGGGATCTCTCGACTACGCAGATATTTACGCAGCAGCGCAAATCCCGCGATCACCGCGATCATTCCCAGAAGGATCAGCCCGAAGGCGTCACGCATATGGTTCAGGCTTGCTTCCCGATAAGCCTGCGAGTAATTGCTCCTGTCGTTGGCGAGCTTATAGTAATACATGGCCGTATCGTAATCTTCAAGCTGATAATACGCCTTTCCCAGACCCGTATACGCAAGCAGATAATTGGCGTTGTGGGTAATAACATTCTTCCACGGCTCGATGCTTTCGCGGTAAAGTCCCTCGTTATACAGACCGATCGCATTTCGCACTGTTTCCCCGAATGCAGTCAGGCAAAATTCGGTGATCGTGTTTTTATCCGCGTCCATGACGTACAGCGCACCGCCGACCTCGATCAGCGATACCGCGCGCCGAAACAGTCCCGTCTGGTCGCCGAGGCCGCCGAATGTGAACATGTTTTTTCCGTTTTCATCGACCTGAACGATCAGGCCGTTGTTGGTATCCAGCGCCGTAATAACGCCCGCATCATCCACCGATACATCGGCATACAACGATGTCCCGCTGAGCTTATACGGCAGGCAGTCGATGCCGAGCGGGTTCAGTTTCGTCATCAGCGCCGCACCGTTTTCCGAGCCTGCGGCCGTCGCATAGATATAGCCGTCCGAACTCATATAAATATTGCCGTATTCGATCGGGTTAAACGACTGCATGGTAGATGCCGCTTCATCCGGTAAAATGGACTTCCAGATCTTCAGGATCCGACGGCGCAGCGTCATTTCAACATTGTTCGCGCCGAAGAATTTGATGAAACTTCCGTCCGTGTCCAGATAGATCAACCCCTGATAGGTTCCCTTGGAAATGATGTACATTCTTCCCGCGTCGTCTACAACGATGCGCGTCGGCTGATAATGGAAATTCTCGGGCAGCAGGGTCGAGCTTGGCGTAGGCAGCTTGGAGAGCAGCCTGCCGTCCGCATCGCATACAACAATCTCCTGATTTCCGGTATCGCAAATATACAGCGTGCCGTCGTCCAGTGCAAATACGCCCTGCGGCTGGTTGAGCAGGTATTCCCCACCCGCATATTCCAGCCGGTCGATCACTTTCTCGAGCGACATATCCTCGCGCAGGATCACGATGCGATCATTTCCCGTGTCTGCAATAAAGATCAGGCCGAGCGCCTCGTTGTAGAACATATCCATCGCGCCGTTGAAGTTGCCGCAGCCGAGCTGTGCGCCGCCGATGCTTCGCGTGGGCATATAGCCGTTGGACGCAGGCGTTGCATTGCCCCACTTGTCAAATGTATAGGTCTGGTAGGGCACCTCAGACGCAGCCGCAACCGGCGTTGCGCCGAACGAAAGTATAACAGCCATCAACAGCAGGAGCACGGTTATTTTCTTCATAACATTCGCCCTCCCTTATCCCTTGATGCCGGTCGTGGCCATCGTTTCCATAACGGAGGACTGCGAAACGATGAACACTGCCACGGGCGGGATCATCATCAGCAGCGCGACCGCAGCGCCCGCACCTGCGCGGGCAATGCCCGCAGAGGAGATCGACTGCATAACGGCGGTCAGCGTTTTGAGAGACTCTTCGTAAATATACTGAATTTCACCGGTATTCCACAGATCCTTGAAGGTAAAGATCGCCAGAGTCATCCAGGCGGGCTTCACCATCGGCATCACAAGCCGCAAAAAGATGGTGAACTCGCCCGCGCCATCGATCCGCGCCGCCTCCAGCATTTCATTCGGAACGGTCATCATAAACTGACGCATCAAAAATACGCCGAAAGAGCCCGCCAGAACGGGAAGCACCAGCGAAAGCATATTATTGATCAGCCCCAGCTTGCTCATGAGGATGTACAGCGGCGTGCGGGTCACCTCCGGGCGGAACAGGATCGCCAGCACGACCACCTGATAGATCACGCCCACATAGCGGCTTTTGTTCTTTGCCAGCGGGAACGCGGCCATGGACGCGATCATGATATACGCGACCGTTCCCAGGATCGCCAGTGTAAGGCTGTTGAACAGCGAGCGCTCAAACGGCACCCATGTCTCCTGCGTGATCTCGATCAGATCCGTAAAATTATCCAGCGTAGGATGCTGCACGAAAAATTTCGGCGGATAGGCCAGTATTTCGTTCAGCGGCTTAAAGGCCGTAACGATCACATAGATCAGCGGAAGCAGCATGAAGCAGCCCATAATGCCCAAGAAAATAAAAATGGCCACCGTGCCGCCCGTTGAGCGGCTGAGTTTCTTTTTCTTGTTCGGATTTGCCATGGGAGTCTCCCTCCTTACAGCCACTTGCGCAGCAGCTTATTGACTGCCAGCCACATAACGAGCATCAGCGCAAACAGCACAACGGCCACCGCACATGCATACCCCATTTCATAGCGAACCTGTCCGAAGTCCAAAATGTGCAGCACCAGCGTCTGCGTGGCATAATCGGTGCTGGGAAAGCCGGTAAGATTCATACATTCATATCCGACCGCGAATGAGGTGGATATCTGCATCACCGCACCGAAAAGCAGCTGCGGCCCCATCTGCGGCAGCGTGATATACCACAGCTCGGCAAAGCGGTTCGGAAGACCGTCGATGGCGGCAGCCTCATAAAGCTCGCGATCCAGCGATTGCAGCCCCGCGACGAAGGACAGGAAGCCCGTTCCTAGGCTCAGCCACAGAATGACCACCACAACCACCGTCATCATATATCCGGTATCAGTCAGCCACTGGATCGGGTCGGAGATCAGCGAAAGCTTCATCAGCAGGCTGTTCAGGAATCCGTAGCTGTCGCCGGAGAAAATGTACGTCCAGACAAAATAGACATTTCCGGCCAGACTCGGCAAATAGAAGACCAGCGTCAGCACAGTGCGCAGCCCGCGTGAAAACTCGTTGATGAGCCAGGCGATGCAAAAGCTCAGCACATAGCTGATCGGCCCCGTTATCATGGCGAACACGGCCGTGTTCCGAAGTGCGATCCAGAAGACCTGGTCATCGAAAAACATGCGTATGTAATTATCCAGTCCGACAAACGTCGGTGCGGCACCCATATTGAAATAGGTGAAGCTCAGCACCACGGCTGCCAGAATGGGCAATACGGTAAACACAAAGAACAGGATCGTAAACGGAGCCAGCAGGACGAGACTGGGTGCCTGATTGCGCAGCCATGTCTTAATTCGCGCGTTTCGGCCGCGCACAGGCGCAGCAGGTGTCGGGTGCGGCCTGTGCTTCCCGATTTGAAGTTCAATTTCCTTGCTCATGATGGATTTCCTTTCCGCTTTCTCAGTAATTGAATTCCTTCTGCTTGCGCGCCAGTTCTTTGTTGATCTCTATGTTGTATTTATACAGCGTTTCTCGGATATTTGCCTTGTTATAGACCACCGCGCGGAATGCAAACGACAGGTTGCGCGCGATATAGTAATTGCCGGGGATCTGCTCGACCGCGACCGTTTTATCGCGCTGCGCGCGCAGGACGGTCGCATGCTCCTGTGACCACGGTATCTGCTCGAATGCCTTGACATTTGCCGTTCCGTAGCGTGCCGCCACGCCGAGCGTCTGCTCGACCTGCACGCCGAACTGCGCCTGCGTATCGGCACTGACCCACCATTTCAGGAATTCAAACGTTTCCTGCGGATGCTCCGTGTCTGCAAGGCCGATGCAGCCGGTCGAGCTCGCCGTTTCGGTAAAATCGATCGTGCCGTCCTCCTGCACCGTGCCGGGCATCGTCGCCATAGACCACAGCCCATCCAGCTCCGGTGCAGCCGAATACAGGTAGTTGACCTGATTGTAGGGCATGACGGCCAGCGCCATTTCTCCGCTGCGGAAGCGGTTGAAGAAATCGAAAGTCAGCGGCAGGCTGTATTTCGTATACAGCTCCGTCCAGTTCGCAAAGGCTGTCAGCGCCTGCGCGGTGTCGAACGTGGAGCGCGTCAGATCGGATGTGTAGAACGTCGTTCCGCCCTGATAGAGGAACGTTTCAAAGGTATTCTGATTTTGCGGGATACCTACCATGTAATTATGGTTGGACAGGGTAATGATCTGCTCGTAAAATTCTTCCCATGTTTCGGGCGGCATCAGCCCCAGCTCCGTGTATACATCACTGCGGTAAAACAGCACATTATAGCTCATCGTCTCGGGGAAGGCATACAGGCCATCCTTATAATAAAACGGTGTAACGGCGCTTTCGGTAAATTCCTCCAGCACTTCCTGCGTCCCGTCAAATCGGCTCAGATCCAGCAGCATACCGCGCATGGCCAGGTTGACAGGGGTATCCACCGAGGTGAACAGTGCCACATCCGGCCCCTCCCCTGCAAGCACCGCCTGCACCAGCGTGTCCGAGCCGCTCACCAGGCTCACTTCCACGCGCGTTCCGTACTGTGCCGTAAAAGACTCATCGATCAGCTTTTTCAAGATGATCGCCTGATCGCGTCCCGAGCTTGCGCCCGTTGTGGTGATATCGGCCGTGCTGATCCACACACGCAGCGTCACCGCATCGTCGTTTCCTTCCTCGGTACCGCTGATGGCAGAAGCCGAACCGCTGAACGAATTCAGGAACAACCGAAAACGGTACGCGATCTGTCGGAAGAATTGCAGGAACGAATTGTCCGACACGCCGGGCGTATCATATTCGGGCGAATAGACATAGAATTTGTCCATACTCAGCGGCTGCTCCTGCATATCGATCACCCACGTCGCCATGGTAGAGATGTCGGAGCGGAACGTTTCCAGTCGCTTTGCGATCTTCTTGGGATGCTTGATGAGCCCCTCCAAAAGCTCGGACATTTCCTTCAAAATGGATGCGCCGGAAACGGACATCCCCTCCACCTGCCCCAGCTGTGCGTACAGGGCATCCAGTCGCGCTTTGCAGGCGGCAAATCCGTCCATCAGGCCCGGGATGCTCTTGTCCAGATCAAAATCGCGATCCAGGTCGATGGTGACGCGGGAAGAGTCGGCATTGAACCCCGTGATCTTGATGATCTCGCGATACCGGTTTTGCAGCTCGGTCGTGACCTCGGACACGCCGCGCAGGATCTCGGCCATTTCCTCGTCCATTACGGCTGTCATACCCAAAACATGCCGACCTGCGCACAGGTAGACCCGCATCGGCTCCCCCTGCGCATCCTGCAATGCCTGCACATACCATGACGAGCGATAGGCAAATTTCTGAACGGTCATCTCGCTGCACAGCGACGCACCGTCAATGGAAACGGAACGTACGGAATAGGCATTTGTTTTGGTATTCTGCTTGACCTTGAAAGCCAGATAATAATAGCCGTCCTCGGGAACTTCGAATTCCCATGTGATCTGCTGTCCGATCGTTTTCCATGTGTTTTTGCCGATAGTATTATACATCGTGCCCGTTGCGGAGGCGGGCGTGACATGGCAATAGGCAGTATCGTAAGTCGCAAAAAGTGTGATGCTGTTTTTCAGGTAGCTCTTTTCCGCCTCAAAGGTCAGCATGTGCCCGTGCGTATCCTGCGCGGTCGTGCTCTCAAGCAGTTCGGCATAGGAGATCGGGTCACTCTCACGATAAAACGAAAGGCTGCGCAGGACAAAGCATTCCTCCTTCAGGGCAAGCGACAGCGTGTGCTCCCCTTCCGTCAGATAAAAATACATCGCGCCCGTATATTGGCCTTTAGCATCCGTCACGGTCTGTGTCTGCCAGATGAGCTGCTCGATCAGGGAAGGCCGCAGCTCGTCGCCCTTGGAATTGACGGAAAAGGCATTATCGTCCAAGTCGAAATAAGTTTCATCCGCGAACAGGCGATGCAGGTTGATATTCTGCACGTTCGTGTAGGGGATCTGCCCGTCGAGATACAGGTCAATCACGATATCGTAATTCTTTCCGCTGATGGCGCAGTAATCGAGCGCCAGATTGTAATAGCCCGCTTCCTGCACCGTAAAGTTCCATGTGACCATGCCGCGCGCCTCATCCCAGTACAGGCAGGCATCTATACCCATGTAGGAGGTCAGATAGGCATTGCAGTCCTCCATGGAGGCATAGTTGCAGGCATCGATCGTGATCGTCCGATCCGGGTGGTTGTCCTGTGTCACTGCCCCGTGCTCGGCAAGGTACGCGCCGTAGCTCCCCGTATCCGCAGTCACATCCTGCGCATCGCGCGCCTGCGAAGCGGCAGTCGCATCGGAAGCGGTCGCGGGGACGCATAAGCTCAGTGCGAGCGCAGCTGATACTACCAACGATATCCATTTGTTCTTTTTCATAGTGCATCCCCCGTTTGCGCAGTTGCGTAATCGTTTACTCACCGTATTCTACACAATCCTTTCGGAATTGTCAACCCCCGATTTGGTGAATTATTCCAATTCCTCATGTTCCCGTTTCGGAATATATTTCTGAAAGACCCGTTCCAGGCAAAGCCCGTGCACATATGCAGTCGCTGCGGGTATCGCCAGCAGTCCCGCGCCCGTCAGAAAGCCGAGCACCGTAAACGCGGCCTCGGACGCGAGCATCAGCAGCGTATACGGGAAATGCCGCATCGACAGCAAAAAGCAGTTGCGCACCGCTCCGGGAATCGCACAGCGAAACCGCGCGATGTACCCGTAGACATACAGAAACGTTCCGCAATACGCCACCGTCGCCAGCAGGAACGCCGCCAGCAGAATCATACCAACGATCTCACCCGCGGCAGCCCACAACAGGTAAAAGTAAATGTCCAGCGCAAGGAATGCGCCCAGCAGCAGCTGCATCAGCCACAGCAGGCTCCCCTGCCTGAAATTTTCGCGAAACGCCGCAATAAATTCGCGCAGCAGTTTATCGTCCTCGCCGCGCTGCATACGCAGTACCATGCTGTACAGTGCCGCCGTGGAAGCACCGACCGTCACGATCGGCAGGCTTCCCAGTATCCAGAAAACGCCGACGAGTATATAGTCGAACACCCGTCCGATCAGGTTCATCAGTCGTCCCGTCGGGCTGAACATGCGGTTCAGGCGATCTCCGATCTTTCCCGCCATCGTCTCACACTCCCCGCAGTTCCGCTAAAATCTCGCCGTAGCCGCTTTCCATGCCGAACAATGCGCTCGTACCCAATACAAATCCGTCCACCCCGAGTGCGCTGAGCTGTTTGACCCTCTGCGGATCGCACGCGCCGTCGATCATAAGCTTGAAGGGGTAGCGCTTCTTGTATGCGATCAGCTCCGTCAGCTTGGCCGAAACATGATCCAGATACTTTTGCCCCGCAAAACCGGGATAAACGGTCATTACCATCACATAGTCGGCCAGCGGTAGCAGCTGGGCGATCTGTCCGACGGATTGATCGGGATTGATGACCACACCGGCCTTGCGCCCCGCCTGTCGGATCGCAAGCATCGCCTTGCCGACATAGCGCTCGCTGTCCGCGTGAAGATACACGATATCGCAGCCCGCATCCAGAAACAGGGGCAATATCCTGCTCGGGTTTTCCACCATCAGATGCGCATCCACAGGCTTATCGGTATATCTGCGGATGCAACGAATATCGGGAAGTCCCAATGTGATGTTCGGAACATAGGTCCCGTCCATCACATCGCAGTGGAAAATATCCGCCCCCGCCCGATCGAGTGCGCGCACCTCATCGGCCAGACAGCCAAGGTCAGCGCACATCATGCTTGGGCATAAAAGCTTTTCCATTATATGTCTCCTTTTTCGCATTTTTCTCTTAATAACAGCAATGTAATCGTTTTCCCTACCAGTATAAACTGTCTCGAATTGGATGTCAAGGCAATTTCGCAGCCCTTCACGTATTCTGTCGCTTTCGCCAAATTATGAACGGATTTTTTGTGCGATTAGGCTATGCGTTTATTCACATGCGGTTTGCAGCGGGCAATCTGTACAGAAACCGCCCTCTTTTCCTGTTGCATTTCAACAAAAAATCATTTTACCCCAAATGCCTGTTGACAAATGCGTCGGTTTTCCTGTAAAATATCACTGTGTAAACGATTACCTAAGGAGTATTCGCCATGAAAATTCTGAATTTGGGTTCTCTGAACTTTGACAAGGTATACGATATGCCGCACTTTATCTGCGCGGGCGAGTCCCTGTTGACGCAGGGGTACGGGGAATTTCTCGGCGGCAAAGGGCTGAATCAGTCCATTGCGCTGGCACGCGCCGGTGCACAGGTCTACCACGTCGGCGCGATCGGTCATGACGGAGAAGCGCTGCGCAGCTGCCTGCGTGAAAACGGCGTGGATGTGACCTTCCTGCGGCAGGTCCCCTCCGTCAGCGGGCACGCCATCGTGCAAAATGTTAACGGTGAAAACTGCATCATCGTTTTCGGCGGCGCAAATCGCTGCGTTACGCAGGAGGATATCACCGCCGCACTTGCAGATTTCGAGCCGGGCGACATCCTGCTGCTGCAAAACGAAACCTCCAACGTCCCCTTCGCCATGGAAGCCGCAAAGGCGCGCGGTCTTCAGATCGCGTTCAACGCCTCCCCTATTACCGACGAGATCCTGCACTATCCTCTCGAACTTGTCGATTATTTTCTTATCAACGAGGTAGAGGGCAAGGCGCTTTCCGGCTCGGATACGCAGGATTTCGAAGAGATCTGCGCAGATCTTGCCGCCCGTTTCCCCCATGCCGCCATCGTGCTGACAGTTGGCGAAAAGGGCGTGCTCTATCGCAGAGGCGAGTATAAGACCGCACACCCGTGCTATAAGGTCCCCGTTGCCGACACCACCGCGGCAGGCGATACTTTCTGCGGCTATTTTCTTGCGGGCATTGCCGTCGGCGAACCTGTCGAGCAGGTGCTACGCCGCGCCTGCATGGCCTCCGCCATCGCGGTAAGCCGTCACGGTGCATCCCCCAGCATCCCGCTGCGTGCCGAGGTCGATGATTTCGCCGCGCACTGCACGGACTGATTTACGACACTTTTCTACTTTTTCCCATCCTCCCCTCTCATCGCACGAAAAGCGGAGAATCCCATTTCGGATCCTCCGCTTTTTGTGTTGTATTACTTCGCCGTCGTGCGCGTCGTGTTCAGTACAACGCCCGCATACGGCTGCAAGGTGATCGTTCGGTCGCTTTGCGCACAGTCGCCGATCGCCGCAAGAATTTCTCCTTCGGCAGACATGGTATAGCTCTGTGCCTGATCGGACAAATTCACCAGCACCAGACGCGTCACGTTTTCATCGTAGCGATAGAAAGCAAAGATCGGGCTGTTTGTCTGAATATACGCCGTATCCAGCGTGTTCGGCAGGTATTCCCGCTTGATGGAGATCAATTCCGTGAAAAACGCTTCCAGATTTTCGCCCGCGAGATGGTAAGTATCGGGGTCTTCGTCGCCCTGATAGATATACAGCACACCGTCGATCCAGCCGATGGCCTGCCACATTGCCCTGGCGCGCTCCGTTCCGTAGATCTGTTGTGCGCGGCTTGCGTCAAATGTCCATGTTACCGTGTCATGATTGCCCAGAAAGCGCAGCTTCAGCTGCCCCGCAACGGAGGAACCGTGCTCTGCGATCAGATACTCGGTCAGGGCGGTGACGTATGCCGTCTCGCTCAGCTGCGCGTGGTTCAGGTCATAGATCGCGCGGTACAGCGGCATATCGTAAAACACATCCGTCACCGATGCGTATGCGGGGCTCGGATGGAAGTTCTCGGGAAGCAGGAGCACGTCGGAGCCGCCCGCCAGGAAGCCTTCGCGCAGCGCTTTGACTACATTTCGCCCCGCCAGAAGCCCCGATGCGGAGGCACGAAGCCCGCTCACGGAGTCCCAGTTCGGCAGGCCGCCCATCGAGCAGTCGATCCGCGCCCCGTCAAGCCCGATCTGCGTAGCATAATACGTAGCCAGATCGCGGTTATACGCGTAATACTGCGGGTGATTGTAATCCATAGACACGCATTCCCACTCGATTTGGATATTGCCGAGGATATCCTTGCTGATCCAGTCATCGTGTTCCTTCGCAAAACTATAGGCCGGCCGCGGGCCGTGCGGGACGAAGTCAAACAGCACCGACAGGTCCAGTGCGTGCGCCGCATCCGTAAATACTTTCGCCGCCTCCAGACCGCCGTAGCGTTTATCGATCACGCCCTGATCGATCGGCTCGTAAACATTGTCGCCGGTGTGGCTGAATACGGGCAGCAGCCATACCGCGTCAAAGCCCATCGCGGCGATCGCATCGAGCTTATCAGCGTAGACATCCAGCGTCCATTTGTTGAAATAATTCGTATCCATCGTTCCGTAAGGATGGCCGGAATAGATCGCGCAAAGGTCATCCGTGGCCGTCGTATCGTTCGGGGTGTGATATCCGAGCGTTGCCCAGAACGAGGAGATCAGGCTGTACGCATCCCCCGCATCGGTGGCGAGGGGAATATACAGCGAGCCGACCTGCATCGGAGCTCCCTGCGCAAGATAGCCTTCCACCGCCGCAAGAAACGCAACACAGGGCTTTTCATTTTTGTCATAATAGCTTCCCGCCGTCCATTTTTCCACCTCGTCGACGAACAGGATATCGGTCGTTTTCGAACCGTCCGTCACCACGACGGCGGGCGCGCTGTAGTCGGCGCAGGTCGCCTTGTATCGGGAGGCATCGCTGTAGGATATCTTTCCGGCAGGCGTACAGCCGGGGAATTCATACGTCGCTTTCTGCAGATCAAAGCCCGCCAACCCCCGCACCACGAATGCGACCCCGTTGACTGTCTCTTTTTCTCCCGCAGTAGTGATATCCACATCCAACTGCAAGCCGTTTTCGAGGATCGTATAGCGATAGGTAAATGTATAGCAGCCGACGCAAATGTCCAGCGTAAAGCCGCCATCCGTAGCGGAAATGTTTGAAACCGTGTAAGACGGTATGTCTTTCATGCGCGGATAGAGCACAGGCAGCTCATATGTTGCGAGCGAAGACATATCCTTATAGCCGATCTGATTGAAGATCTGCTCGCCCGCTATACCCGCATCCACCAGAATGCCGTCCATTTCCACCTTGTCCGTACCGTTTTCAACGGACTTGACCATCCCGCTCACGCTGTCGAGCGTCACGGTCACATTGCCTCTTGTCAACGTCCACTTTTCGCCGTCTCGGACAAAATCCGACGGATGATCCTCGGAAAAGAAATCGCATCCGAGCAGCGACAGCGTCATCACGCCGACCAGGAGCAGACACAAAACCCGTTTCATGCCGCACCTCATACTTCCCGACCGAGCAGCCTGTACGCATACGGCGCAAGCGGCGCAGTCGCATCGGTCGAATCATCGCTGCCTGTCAACAGCGTTGTATACTGCGTCTTCGGAACAGGCTGCGGCTCGCCCGAAAGGTTGACCAGTACCAGCACACTGTCCTTTCCGCGATTTGCATAGCGCGACGCAGTCGTTTGCTGCGGTTGGCGCACAAAAGCCATCACAGGCGTGCCCGTATGCAGGTAGTTCGTCAGGTTTCCGGCGGGCAGATGTTGCTTTCGATCCGCAAAAAGCTTCGTAAAGAACGCAGTAAGGTTTTCCCCCTCGTGGCCGTATATGGCGGGATTTTCATCCCCCTGGTAGAGCATGGGAACGCCGTCGATGAGCGAAATGACCGCCCAAAGCGCCTTCGCGCCGCCCGTTCCGTAGCAGTCGACTGCCCGCGCAGATTGCCAGACCCACGAAACCGTATCGTGGTTGCCGAGGAAACGCAGCTTGTGCAGTTCGCTCGGCGTGACCCACGCCTCCCGTTCCAGAAAATCCGTCAGAAGCGATACATAGGTAGCAGGATCGTCCTTCAGGTAATGCTCCAGCTCGACGAATGCACGATACAGGTTCATCCCGTAGAACAGATCCGTGCAGGCGTAGTAATTCGGAATGAGGTTAAAATTTTCGGGCAGGATGAAGCTCTGCTTTCCGCCGCGCAGGAAGCCGTTTCGAATAGCCTGCGTGATGTGCACGCCCGCCAGCACACTGTTTCCGCTGGGGCGATTATTCGCATAAGGCCGCCAGTTCGACAGGCCGCCCATTGCGCAATCGATCCTCGCTCCGTCTACGCCGAAGCGCGCGACGTGATCGTGTACCAGCTTTGTGGTATACTCCTGATATCCCGGATGATTATAGTCCATGGACACACACGACCACTCATCCTGCAGCGACCCATCGCGCCGTTTACTCGGCCATGTGGGGTTTTCCGTGGCAACGGGGAACTGCGGCGCAGGGCCGTGCGGCACATAGTCAAACAGGATCGTCATACCCAGATCATGTGCCTTGTCGCAGAAATATCGGCACCCGTCCTCCCCGCCATAGCGCTTATCGATCACGGACTGGTCATTGGAATGATAAACGCCGTTCTCATTATGCTCAAACACCGGAAGCAGCCAGACATGGTCGATCCCCATTTTTTTCAGCATCGGCAGCCCCTGCGCATAGCGGAACAGATCGTCCTTGCGCGGAAAACCCGCATCCATCGTTCCGGCGGGGTGGCACGAATACATCACGCCGTCATGAATTCCCTGCGTAGTCGCCCGATATCCCAGCTCGTCCACCAGCGCGCGGATCTTCAGATAAGGATTACCTTCGTCCAGCGTCGTCGGGAGCATATACAGCGTGCCGACCTTGCAGATCTCACCCGGATGCAGGTCGATTTCCAGCGCGGCGTTATAAACATACTTCGTTTCGTCGGCTTCGCGATAGACACCGCAGCCCCATTTTTCGGTATCGTCGATAAACAGGACATTCAGGCTGCCGCCGGGAAGCTGCGTATGCACGGCAAAATTGACCAGGCCTGTCTGAATGACCTCGCGCTCGGACAGCTCGGAAGCGGTGTAGTGCGAGATCGGCGCGTTCCCCGGGAAGTCAAACGTTACGCCCGCAGTGGCGGACAGCCCGAGCACGAATGCGCAGCCATTGAGATACAGCGTATCTTCGCAGGTGTTCAAAATGCGGATATCCGCTTTCAAACAGCGATCGCACAGGGTATAAACCACGTCCACATCCGTCTGTGCAAGGCGGTAATGCGCGATCAGAGATCGTTCGGAAGTCTCCACGGAAAGCGGGATACGGTCAAACCGTTTCCCGGTCGGGCGAATGTCCGGCAAATTCCATGTGCGGAATTCCAGCATGGACTCATATTCCAGCAGACCGATCGCCATTTTCTCTTCACAACCGAAGTCAAAGCCCAGCCCGGAAAACGGGAGCGTCAGGTTATCATGTCCGATGTAAATCAATCTGCCCGCTTCGTCAAATTGGCAGCTGATCTCACGATTTTGCAAGGTAAACATGGTGATCCCTCCATTATATGCTGTTGAGTAAACGATTGCTCAACTCATTTACAGCATACCATTTCCACAGCCCGTTGTCAATATAAACTTCCTGTACCGGGATATTCCTTGACTTTATATGTCGCATTTTGTAGAATAAACAAAAACAGATGCATTCTCCGCTCTAAGCCCCGCATATACAAACCGCGAAAAGGAGGTTCGTATTTTGGGCGACCGATCCGCTCCCGCAGGCAAGCTGCTCGTTTTGAGCAATCATTCCTATATGTTATATCGCTTTCGTCTGGAACTTCTGCTGCATCTTCAAAAAACGCACGAGATCGTGCTGTGTATGCCCTTTGTCGGGCACGAGGATGATTTCCGCGCCCTTGGTTTTCGCTGTATTGAGGCGCAGATGGACCGTCGAAAAATCGACCCGACAGGAGATCTGCGACTTTTTTCTTTTTACAGAAAGCTGCTTCTCGCAGAACAGCCATATCTTGTGCTGTGCTATTCCATCAAACCGAATATCTACGGCGGTCTGGCCTGTCGCATTTTGCGGCAGCGATATTGCCTGCATGTGCAGGGGCTGGGCTCTGCGTTCGAGCGTCCTTTGTCTGCGGCCTTTGCCACGGGGATGTATCGTCTCGCAGCCGCGCACGCAGATCGGGTCTTTTTCGAAAACGAGTCGAATGCATCGTATTTTCTCAGCCGTCGCATCGTTGCGCCCGGGCATACCGTCGTCTTGCCTGGCGCAGGCGTTTCTCTGTCAAATTTTCGCGCGATACCGTACCCCCAAAATGATGTGTTCCGTTTTCTGTTTCTCGGTCGCTTCATGCGCGAAAAAGGATTGCAGGAGCTGTTTTCCGCCGCCATGCGGCTGCATGCGGAAGGCGTTCGGTTTCAGCTTGATCTGCTTGGATTTTTCGAAGAGCCGTATGAACGGCGCATCGCACAGCTCAAAGTGCTCGGGATCATCGACATATGCGGATTTTATCGGGATACGCAGCCGTTTTATGCCGCGGCGGATTGCATCGTGCTCCCCAGCTATCACGAGGGCATGAGCAATGTGCTGCTGGAAGCGGCGGCAATGGGCAGACCCGTGATCGCATCGGACATTCCCGGATGTCGGGAAACGGTCGAGGACGGGGTGAGCGGGTTTTTATGCCGTGTCGGCGATGCGCATGATCTTTATGAGAAAATGCTGGCCATGACGCGCCTTCCGACACAAAAGCGGGCGGCCATGGGAACGGCCGCCCGCATCAGAGCGGAACGATATTTCGATCGGGATCGGGTCGTTGCGCAGACGGTCGCGGCATTGCCGCTGTAACGGCAGCTGTGCCATACGCCGTTCATGTCGGACGACACCAGTGCCGTTTTGCCGCGATCACCGCCGGAACGGATATACCCGACCATACCGCAAACTGCACCGTGCCGCCGGTTCCGGACAGCAGCGGATTTTCGCAGGACAGCAGCGTCATCGGCGTGAAGCGGGTCAACGCGCTGCCACCCAAAAACACGACCACGGCAGGCACCGCAAGCAGCAGGCCGCTTTGCAAAAATGTTTTCTCGAAGCCGCTGCTGCGCTCTGCGATAAAGATGCACAGGTGCATCGGCGTAAGAAGCACCACCAGTCTGGACAGATACAACAGCGCCAGAAATCCCCCGACCGTCATATTTCCGTATTGCCGCAGCAGCGGGACGCTGCTGCACGGTGCAGCCGTGAGAACATTTCCGAAATACGCCGCAGCGGCGCGCCATTCTCTCCCCGTGGTCATCAGCCAGACAAGGAGCGTGACCCCCAGCGCAAGCAGGTATTTGCATCGGAACAGCCGCTCCCGCCCACCCGAGGCCGCCTTCAAAACCTTGCGCACATCCCCGTTTTCCTCGCAGGAAAACAGCGGGGACAGGCACAGCGTCAGGCAGAGCAACGCGATCACACCGTTCTTTTGCAGGAGATAATCTGCCTTTTCCCCATAGTAATTCATAAACGGGACATCATCCACGATCCATGCGCCGTCGTCCAGATCCGCCAGCGTTTTTTCCAGCCGATCCAGCGCGTTGGAAAATGCGGAATTCTGCATATCTTTTGCTTCCAGCGCCGCCCGCGCATCATGGATATAAGTATACGTGTCCTGCGTCACAGGCCCCTGTACCTGCGCCACATACTGCCGATACGCCGTGTCCTCCGCGCGGAAGTATCCGCTGCTATTGTGGCGCATATCTTTTGTGAAGAAAAAGCTGAATGCCAGAAAGATACCGCCCGCAGTCAAAAACAGGAGCTTATACCATTCCAGACCGTACAGCCCCAGTCTGCGCCGCATCGCATCGCCCAGCCTGTTCCACATATGCAGCCACTTGCCCAGAAGGTCCCGATTGCCGAAGGGGTAGCGACGCGCGGCCATAAAAACGATCCATGCGCCCAGCGCCAACACCGCTACGGCCAGCAGCCCCGATAAAAATGTGCTTCGTCCGACCGGAAATCCGACGAAATTGATGTTCTCATACTTGGTATACAGTTCGGCCGTGAACACATAGGAAAACACATTGATCTCCCGCAGTGGGCTGAGCACCGATTGCGTCGGGATCAGGGTGTACAGCAGATACTCCATCGCCAGCGCCCCGGCCGTTGCGGCCCAGCACAACTGGATCTGCTCCAAAAAGCTGAGCATGAACCAGAACAGCGCGCCCAGCAGGATGCCGCACGCCGCCTTCATGGCGAAGTAGCGGGGCAAAAAAGACGAGATCTGTATCACTTCGGTACACTTTTGAAACTCCGCAAGCGACTGCACAGGGCGATCCAGCCCGTCCCATCCCCCGTCGATCAGCAGCGACACCGCCAGCGGAACGGCATACAGCATAACTGTCATCGCCGCGCTGAAACAGACCAGGATACCCAGCCGCGACAGCTGGAGCCTGCTGCGCCCTGCCGGGCAGGCACGAACGATCGCCGACAGACTTTTTTGCCGATCCTCGAAAAAGGACATGACCAAGATCAGCACCGCAGCGAGGAAAATCCAGTCCGCCGCGGAAAAGGCCAGCCAGTCCTGCATGGCGCGATCATTTCCGAGAGAGATATGCTCTGCGGTCACATCGGCAAAATCCTGCGCGGTTTTAATAATATTACGGTAAGTAAAACTGTTTTTATTGCTGCCAAACAGGCTGGACTGCTGCATTTTCTGCGCCTGTGTTTGAACGCGCTGCAAGTAATCCGCATAACCCTGCAAATATTTTGCCTGTTCCAGCAGACGCTGCTCGTGCGCGGTCAGGCTGTAATTCCCTTCAAATGCAGCCACGATCTCGTCCACGCTCTTGCCGTCGTAGGTGTCCAGCAGCGCACGGTATTCCTGCGCGTCCGTGAAAAGATGATCGAATTTTCCGTCGCATTTTTGATAGCAGAACAGCAGCAGGCACAGGATCGGGATACACAGCAGCAGAACTCGTCTGCGGCGGTCGGACATAAGTCTTCGCCATTCATTCATATGCATCCTCCCCCAGATAATACAGGTACACATCCTCCAAACTGAACGCGTGCAGCACAGGGGTCAGGGTTTCCGGTAAGGAATCGATCAGCTCCGTCGCCGTTCCTGCGCGAAGGAGCTTTCCCTGCCGAAGCAGCAGGATGCTGTCGGCGATTGCCTCAATATCGCTGACGATATGCGTCGCAAGCAGGACGATCCGGTCTTGCGCCAGACGATAAATATGGTCGCGCAGTCTTGCCCGCTCGCGCGGATCCAGTCCTGCCGTCGGTTCGTCCAGGATCAGCACCTTCGGGTCGCCGAGCAGCGCCTGTGCGAGCAGGACGCGCTGCTTCATGCCGCCGGAAAAGCCACCGACCTTTTTATGCCGCACATCCGAAAGATTGGTCATTTCCAGCACGCGGTCGATCTGTTTCGGAATTTCCCTGCGCCCGATCTGTTTCAAATGCGCCATGTAGACCAGAAAGCTCTCGGCCGTCATTCCGTCGTAAAGCCCCTGCTGCTGGGTCATGTAGCCAAGCAGTGCGCGGAATTTCGCGCCCATGGCCACAACATCCTCCCCGTCAAACGTGATTGAGCCGCCGTCACGGCGGAGATTGTCCGTGATCAGGTTCATCATAGTGCTCTTTCCCGCACCGTTCGCGCCCAGGATGCCATAGATCCCGGGCTGAAAGGTGAACGAAAACCGATCCAGCGCGACCTTTTCTCCGTATTTTTTCGTCACATCCGTTAATTGCAGCTCCATAGTTTTCTCCTTTCCCGAAGCGGTCACTCAAACGTGTAACCGGTCCAAAGGTGTGTCACTTTCATGTCATTTTTCAGATCCAGCAGGAACGTATCTACCATATCGAAGCGGTCATAAGATGTCATCACGATCAGCGCATCCGCGTCTCCGCCAATCACTGCCTGGCAAAAGATGGGGGTGACCGTACCGAGCGTCTCATCGAAGCCCTCGACGGTATGCGCGAACGTTTTGCCGGAATAGATCAGCGTGCCATCATAGGAGCGGATCTCCACTGTGGAATACTTCTCCTCCCCGATGCTGAGCATGACCGCAATGCCGTCGAACAGATATGCGCACGTTGCATCCGTGTCAAAGGAAAACACCTTTTCCAGCGCACCGTTTTGCACGACGCATACATCCTGCCCCGTTGCGACATACACCGTTTCGTTTTCATCCACCCAGAAGTTCAGCCCGAATATATCAGCCAAAGACGGATCGGTCAGCAGAGTGGTTGAAGAATTATCCAGCAGATCATAGCAGAAAATGCGCAGCGCATCGGCCTCCGGCGCCGCATAATACAGCTTATCCCCGCGCAGGAACATATTTCCTGTTTGAGCTTCCGGCTGCGCGTAACTGTAAAGGACAGTCTCTTCCTCCCCATCCAGCGGAAGATAGCCGACGGTGATCCGGGTGGAGGCAGTCGTACCGTCTACCTCGCTGCGTGCTCCCAAAAAGAACAGCTTTCCGCGGTGCAGCAGCCAGCGCTGGGGCGAATATGTCTCGTACCATTTTTCATAGTCCAGCTCTTTTACGATCTCATGGTTTCTGCCGTCCAAATCGCAGCGATGCAGGCACAGCGAGCGGTAATCCCGTGATGCCTTGTTATCGAGCCGGTAAAGGTGACCGTCATAGCAGGTGAACAGTGGTACGGTGAAGCCGTAGTTTATATGCGCTGCGCAGCTGTCGCTGTCATGCGTACAGCTCGGGTCGGGACACAGATAGCCGGAAATACCGCTTTGGAAGTCATAATATTGCATCGCCCCGTTTCGGCAGGCATACAAAACATCGCCCGATCTGGCGATCGAAGAGAAAGCATAGGAACTGTATTGCATCTGCACATCCAGATCCGTGCGAGGTTCTGTTGTCGGCTCGCTGTCCGTCGGCATTTCACCGCCGACGCATGCACACAGTAGCAGCGAGATTGCCAAAAGCAATACTGCCATTCGCTTCATCACAAGTCATACTCCCTTTCCTGTTTTATTGATCTGCAAAGCGTCCCAGCCCACAGCTAAAAAGATAAGTCGCTTTCATGCTATCGCGGATGTCCAAACTGAAAAAATGTTCCACATCATTTCCTATTTCTCCCATGCAGAGAACAAGTTTCTCGCTATCCCCGCCGACTATTCCGAAGCTGTATTTTGGCGATATATCCTTTCCGACCATACCGATCGTTTCGCCAAAGCCCTCCGGCGGTTCGGGAAAGAGTTTGCCATTGTAGATCAGATTTCCGTCGAAGTCGCGAATCTCCGCCATGCGGTATCCGTCTATGACCTCTTCGGTCACGGCGATGCCGTCGCCCAAATAGACATAACCATTATCCTGCGTTTCGAAGGCAAACCGCTCCCGCAGTGCGCCGTTTCGCACCTCATAAACGCCGTAACCCGCAGCAAAATACAGCGCGCCGTCCTCCGTTACCCAAATAGAATAATAACCGTAGCGGGATTTCTTCATTTCTACATTAAGGATCTCTTCCATGGAATCATCTTTCAGATCGAAGCGCCGAATCGTGAGCCGGTCGCCGCACCACATGGCTAAATATTCTGCCTGCTCGCTGTAAAACATCGTTAGTTTGGAAACAAAACCTTCGAGATCTTCCTGATACAGCACGACGATTTCTTCGCCGTCCAGGGGGATATAACCGAATGTGATGCGATATAGCGCCTGCGTACCCACTACGACATCCCGATTGCTGTAAAAAAACAGCCTGTTCTCATGCAGCACCCATTTCTGCACCGCATAATTTGAAACGATCGTTTCATAGTCCAGAACCTTGACCTTTTCGTGGTTCGTGCCGTCCGTGTCGCAGCGCCACAGGCACATCGAACGATAAGCCGTCGGCGACTCCAGCCCGAACCAATACAACTTTCCGTCGTACAGGCAAAAAAGATCATCCGCGCCTCCCTCTAAGTAAGCGCCGCAGGTTTCGTCTTCATGTGTACAGCTCGGGTCGGGGCAGAGAATGTCGGAAATGCCGCTCTGTTTGTCATAGTAGCATATCCGTCGGGCGTTCAAACTGTAAAAAGCGCTGTCACTTTCAATAAACGGATGTATCAGAGATGAGAGATATTTATTCTGTGCAAGGCGCGAGGACTCAGATTTTGGAGTTTCTTCTACCGCACACCCGCTCAGAAGGATGCACGCCAACAGCGCGACTGCGAACAGCTTCTTCATTATAATCACCACCTGTATTATATTTTCAAGTCGTTCATACCTTCTCTGCGGCCGCAGTCTGCGCGCCGCGCTTCTGACTGCCCATCGGACTCCCTCCCCTTCTTTGTTATGTTGTTATTTTATGCAGACAACGCGCATTTGTCAAGGATAAAACCGCTTTTTGTCTCTACTCAGAAGACGTGTGCGCAGCGCAAAAACAATATTAGCGATTTTGTCCTCGCTCGAGAGACACTATTTTGAATTGGCGTGCAAAACAGGCTCAGTCCGGCTCGTACATGGTCACCGTCCCGATCGTCCAAAGATGCGTCGCTTTCATGTTATTCTGAATATCCAGCAGAAACACGTTGTTTTCATCTCCCAATGAATTGCCATTGGCTGTTTTCTGATTTTGCATGTTCACGATGATTTTTTCGCTGTCTCCGCCAAGCACCATGAAGAAAAATCCCGTTTGTCCAATCCCCGTCCACATACCGAGCATTTCGTCAAAGCCCTCCACCGGCTCGGGGAACAGCTTCCCGCTGTAAAGCAGAGTTCCTTCAAAATCGCGGATCTCGACCATGCGGTATCCGTCTGCAACGCTGCTCCAAACCACTACTCCATCACCAAGGCACATGATGGACTGTGTTGTGTCTGATAACGCATATCGTTCCACAAGCGTGCCATTTTGTACCCTGTAAAGCGCCAGATCACTTGCAATATAGACCGTTTCGTCCTCCGTGACCCACATTCTGTACCCATCGCGACGGGCTTCTGCAAAATCGTCCGTATGCAGAAGAAGCTCTGTCGTTTCCTTTTCCAAATCAAAGCAAAAAATCTTCAGTTCACTGCTGCCCGTAGTCAGTCCGTAGAAAACCTTGCCGTTGAGGTAAAATATATACGGATTTCCGCAGGGCTCTGCCTTGACCTCGTCCAGCAGGAGCACTTCCTCGTCGCCGTCCAGCGGAAGATAGCCGAACCGCACGTGATAGGCGGCCTGTTCGCCCAGCACGACCTCACATCTTGCCTCAAAAAACAGCTTATCCCCGTACAGTGTCCACTGCCCCACAATGTAGTCTACAGCATATTTCTCGTGATCCAGCACCTTATATTTTTCATGATCCGTTCCGTCCGGGTCGCATCGCCACAGGCACAGAGAGCGGTAATCCGTCGGAGCCTCCAACCCGAGCCAGTATATTTTTCCGCCATACAGGCTGAACAGACTGCTCATTTCCGAAGCCGTATAAGCACCGCACGAGTCATCCGCATGCGTGCAGCTCGGGTCGGGGCATAGGAAATCGGAAATGCCGCTTTGTCTGTCGTAATAGTATATTCTTCCGGCATTAAGTCCGTAAAAAGTATCCGCCGTCTCAATAAAATGAAAAACCGAATTCAAAGGGGAATTGTACATATTCTGTACCCTTTTATCAGGCGAATAGGGATCCGTGCTTTCCGAATCGTGACCGGTGCAGCCCGAAAAAGCCAGACAACTCGCCAATAGCAATAACAGAATTCGCTTCTTCATGCTCATCGCCCTCTCATTTTCAAATTTTTCTATGCGGCCGCGCTTCTGACTGCCCATCGGACTTCCTCCCCTTCTTTGTTATGTTGTTATTTTATGCAGACGGCGCGCATTTGTCAAGGATAAAATCGCTTTTTGTCCCTTCACGGAAGACGTGTACGCAACGCGAAAACAATATTGGTGATTTTGTCCTTGCTCGAAAGACACTCTTTTGAATTGGCGTGCAAAACAGGCTCAGTCCGGCTCATACATGGTCACCGTCCCGATCGTCCAAAGATGCGTCGCTTTCATCTTATCGCGGATGTCCAGGCAGAAATAGTGCACCACATCTTTATTCGCTTCCCCCATGATAACGATAAGTTTTTCTCTGTCTCCACCGAGTACGGCGTGACTATAGCGCGGCCAAATTTCTTTCCCGCTCATGCCGATCGTCTCGCCAAAGCCCTTCACCGATTCGGGAAAGAGTTTTCCCTTGTAGATCAGATTTCCGTCGAAGTCGCGAATCTCGGCAATACGATATTCGTCTATTACTTTCTCTGTCATGGCGATTCCATCGCCTAAATAAATATAGCCGCCTTGCATTTCAAAGGCAAACCGCTCCCGCAGCACGCCGTTTTGCATTTCAAAAAAGCCGTGATCGGTCGCCAGGTACAGCGTTCCTTCCTCCGTCACCCATATGTAATAAGCCTCCTTAAACTCCGTATAAAGAAGCTCCGTCAATGAATTATCCCTCAAGTCATAGCGCTGGATCGTTAGATGTTCCCAATCCGAAAAGGCAAGATAGACCTCATTTTCACAGAAAAACATCTTTGCTCCGCCCGAGAATTCAGATGTGTTATCGTATAACGCAGTTATTTCTTCTCCGTCCAACGCAATGAACCCAAAGAAATGCCGGTACACCGCCTGTGTTCCGTCAACAGCACTTCGTTCGCTGTAAAAGAACAGCTTGCCCTGATGCAGTACCCACTGCTGAACGGCATAGTTTGAATTGATTGCTTCAAAGTCAAGCGTCTTGACCTTTTCGCGGTTTGCGCCGTCCGGATCGCAGCGGTACAGACATAAGGAGCGGGGCAACTGCGGCGATTCGATACCAAGCCAATATATTTTCCCCTCATACAGGCAAATCATATCCGGGGAGCACTGCAAATTGGCACCGCAGGTTTCGTCCTCGTGCGTGCAGCTTGGGTCGGGGCACAGAATGCCGGAAACGCCGCTCTGTCTGTCATAATAGCACATTCGTCGCGCATTTATGCCATAAAAAGTGCTGCCGTTTTCAAGAAACGGATAGACCATGGATAGCCAGAAGTATTTATTCTGCGCAGTGTATGCAGCTTCGGTTTCCGAAATTTGTTCCGCCGCGCACCCGCTCAGAAGGATGCACACCAACAGCGTGACCGCAAACAGCCTCTTTTTCATCGTAACCACCGCCCTATCGAAGTGTTGTGTTTGGGGAGGCAATTGCCTCCCCAAGGTAACTGTTCAATAACTTATAAACGCAACAGGTCAATCGGCGTATAGTCTGTATGTTCCAAGTGCGACATTGTCGAATTCATAAGTAAATGCAACGTAGCAAATCTCTTTACCGTCAGCTTGGGTATATGTTACTCCAATTTCCAAATTACCTTTGCCGCTCTGTGCTACTCCTATAATACAATCGTTTTCATCATATATCAGCATGGTAATCTTACACGAATACCATTCCGGGTCATGTGCGGAAGCCAGCTCATCCGTGCAAGTTGCCTGAAATGCGCCCCTCACCTCATTTCCACTAATATGCCCTGTTCCTACTAAAGCATATCCATCACGTGTTCCGCGGTACAGCACTTGTGTTGTCGCAAAGGCGGGAGAGGCCATGGATGCCACCAGCAACACGCAGGCGGCGACGATCAAAATTCGATGAAGTTTTTTCATAATGATACCTCCGTATTAATCTTATTCTCAAGTTGTTCATACGTTCCCTGCGGCCGCAGTCTGCACGCCGCGCTTCTGACTGCCCATTGGACTCCCCTCCCTTCATTTTTCCCCATTATATGCACGGCATTTCCGTTTGTCAAGCACATCCTTCTCTGGTGAACACATTTATCGATTTTGTATTTCTCTCGCGCACATTCCCGTCCTGCGGCTGCGGCCGTAGCCTGAATTTCGAAAATGAAGCCGCAACCGCATCCGCATCCCATTCGTTTTCGGGGTGATGCGGATATGGGCATAAAATATCGGCAGGGTCGCACGCCCTGCCGATGTTTTTTACGGGTTCTATAATAAATGTTGGGGTCAGGTGATGAGCCTGACCCCATTGTCGCAAAA
>CAZIGE010000004.1:0-40726 GCA_964538475.1 uncultured Oscillospiraceae bacterium
CATCACAGAGCACGAAAAAGGGCTACTGCAATAATGAATTTTGCAACAGCCCCTTCTTTGACAGACTGACCCATTACAGACTGACCCATTGATGCTCCAATGGGTGTGTTTTGCAACATAGATCGACGATTTCCTACATCAAATGACAATTGTAAGCCAATAAATCACCCCATACACCACGGATGCTACCAGTCCATACACGATCACGGGTCCTGCGATCGTGAACATTTTTGCCGCAGTTCCCAGAACGAAGCCCTCCGTCTTGAACTCCACAGCCGGTGCGGCGATGGCATTGGCAAAGCCCGTGATCGGCACGAGCGTACCCGCTCCCGCGTGCCTTGCGATGTCGTCGTACAGGCTCAGTCCCGTCAGCAATGCCGACAGCGCCACCAGCGTCATGGAACAGGCCGTGCCTGCGGCCTCCCGTTCCAGTCCCAATCGTTGATATCCGTTCAGAAGAAGCTGTCCGATGCAGCAGATCAGCCCGCCGATCCAGAACGCGTGAAAGCAGTCCTTTCCGATCGGCGAACGCGGCAAATGCTCCCGCACCAGACGAGCATATCGTTGTTGTTCCATGCGTGATCCCTCCGCATGGAGTATGCCCGTTTTTTTGAAAAAAATCACAGTTGCTGTTCGCAGTAAATGCAGCGCCGCACATCGTTTGCACGGTCGGTCAGCTTGAAGATCTGCGGAAGCTCCTGTTCGGTTTGGCTGATGCATTTCGGATTTCGGCAGGTCAGGCCGAAAATCAGCTCCTCCTGCGGCTCAGCCTGCTCGGCAGAGTCGTTCTGCGCTTCGTCCAAGAGCTTCAGGATCAGCGCCATGCGCATATATTTCCCGTTCAGCGCCTGACGGAAATACGCGGCACGGGGGTCGCGGTCGACCTGCACGCTGATCTCGTTGACGCGGGGCAGCGGGTGCAGCACCGCCATTTTTTCTTTTGCGGGGCGCATTTTTTCCGCATCCAGCACATAACTGTCCTTCAGGCGTTCGTATTCCGTCGGATCATCAAAGCGTTCGCGCTGGATGCGGGTCATATACAGCACATCCAGCTCGGCAACAGACGCTTCCAGAGAAGTGACCTGCGTATACGGAATGTGATGCCGTTCCAGCACATTCTCTCGGATGTAATCGGGAAGGCGCAGTTCCTGCGGCGAGATCAGCACGAACCGAACACCCGCATAGCGGCTCATGGCCTCGATCAGGGAATGCACCGTCCGACCGTATTTCAGATCGCCGCACAGGCCGATGGTCAGATGATCCAGCCGCCCCAGCTCGCGGGAGATCGTCAGCAGATCGGCAAGCGTCTGCGTCGGATGGTTATGCCCGCCGTCACCGGCGTTGATAACGGGGACCGTTGCGGCTTTGGCCGCAACGAGGGGCGCGCCTTCCTTCGGATGGCGCATCGCGATGATATCGGCATAGCAGGAAACGATCCTTGCGGTATCCGCCACGCTCTCCCCCTTGGATGCGGAGGAAGAGGACGCTTCGGAAAATCCGATCACATCGCCGCCCAATTCCAGCATAGCGGCTTCAAAACTCAGCCGCGTGCGTGTGGACGGCTCGAAAAACAACGTTGCGAGCTTTTTATAGCGGCACCGCTCCCGATACTGCTGCGGATGCGCCGCAATGTCCTTTGCGGTATCGATCAGCGCATCCAGCTCCTGCACGCTCAGATCCAGAATGGAAATCAGGCTTTTCATACTTTCGCTCCGTTCACGGCCAGATAGTTTTCGATGCGCGCTACATTCTCCGCATTGCGCGGGTCTTCGCGCAGGTAGTCCAGAATGTCATACACATCTACCACGGAATAGACACGGAAGCCGAACTGCTCCTCGATCTCCTGCATCGCGCCCGTTTCGCCCTGTCCTTTTTCCTTGCGATCGACCATAATGAACGCCGCCGCCACGCGCACGCCTTCCAACCGGCTGAGCAGCTGCACGGATTCGCGGATGGCTGTTCCTGCCGTGATCACATCCTCAATGATCACGACCTCTTCCCCTGCCTGCGGCACATAGCCAACAAAAATGCCGCCCTCGCCGTGATCCTTCGCCTCTTTGCGGTTGAAGAAGAAGGGCACATTCAGTCCGTTGCGTGACAGTGCGACCGACGCGGAAACCGCCAGCGCGATGCCTTTATAGGCAGGGCCGTACAAAACGGTGGGGCGCCTGCCGAGCTTGTTAAAATAGGCTTTTGCGTAAAACTCGCCGAGTTTTGCGATATCATCCCCGGTCTTTATCATGCCCGCATTGATAAAATACGGGATCTTGCGGCCGGATTTGGCGGTAAAATCGCCGAATTTCAGCACGCCCGCCTCCTGCAAAAAGGCAATAAACTCTCTTTTGTAAGCTTCCATATGCGTTCTCCTCAATCACAGAATTCGGCAACACAGCGTTCATACGCGGCAACGGGGTCGGCCGCCTGTGTGATGGGTCGTCCCACAACGATGTAATCGGAGCCGACGGCTTTGGCAGCAGCGGGCGTCATGACCCGTTTCTGATCGCCGATGTCACCGTCGGCAAAGCGAACGCCGGGCGTAACGGTCAGAAAATCCGCGCCGCAGCATTCGTGTACCCTGCCCGCTTCCAGCGGCGAGCAGACAACGCCGTCCAGTCCCGCTTCGCGCGCGCACGCGGCATAGTGCATGACCACCTCGTCCATCGGAGCATGGATCAGCAGCTCACGCTCCATGCTTTCCCGATCGGTGGAAGTCAGCTGCGTCACCGCGATCAAAAGCGGGCGGCTTCCGTCCGGGCGGGTCAGCCCTTCCAGCGCAGCCTTCATCATATTTTTTGTTCCTGCGGCGTGCAGATTTACGATATCCACATCCAGCCCGCTCAGTACCGCCATGGCCTTTTTCACGGTATTGGGGATATCGTGCAGCTTCAGATCCAAAAATACTTTGTGGCCACGCGCCTTGATCCGGCGGACGATCTCTGGCCCTTCGGCATAATACAGCTCCATGCCGATCTTGACAAACGGCTTGCGCTGCTTGAATCGATCCAAAAATGCAAAGGTCGCCTCTTTCGAGGAAAAATCACACGCCACGATCACATCTTTACCCATAATGCGCTCCTCCGATCATTTCATTCAGGTGTTCTATGTTATATTTTTCCATAACATGCGGCAGTTCCCGCACGATATCACGGCAAATAAAGGGGTTTACCAAATTGGCTGCGCCGATCTGCACGGCGGTCGCACCGGCCAGCATCATTTCGATCACATCCTCCGCGCAACTGACGCCGCCCATTCCCACCACGGGGATCCCGACGGCGTGCGCGACCTGATAGACCATCCGCAATGCGACCGGAAAAACCGCCGCGCCGGAAACGCCGCCCATCGTATTGGCCAGAACAGGCCTTCGGGTGCGCAGATCGATGCGCATCCCCAGCATGGTGTTGATCAGGCTGATCGCATCCGCGCCCGCATCCTCGCAGGCACGCGCGATCGCCACGATATCGGTCACATTCGGGGACAGCTTCAGGATAACAGGCTTGGTCGTGACAGCCTTGACGGCCCGCGTCACCTGCGCCGCCGCTTCGGGACTCGTGCCGAAGCTCATCCCGCCGCCGTGCACATTGGGGCAGCTGATGTTCACCTCCAGCCAGCCGACCTGCGGCTGTGCGTCCAGTTTTTCGCAGGTTTCGGCGTATTCCTCCACGGAAAAGCCGGAAACATTGGCGATGACGGGCTTATGAAAGCAGCGCGCCAGACGCGGCAGCTCCTGCTCGATCACGGCATCCACGCCCGGATTTTGCAGACCGACCGCGTTGAGCATACCGCCCGTGCATTCCGCGATGCGCGGCGTGGGATTGCCGAAGCGCGGCTGTCTTGTCGTGCCCTTGAAAGAAAAGGTGCCCAGGCAGTTGATATCGTAAAGTGCGGCAAATTCATAGCCGTAGCCGAATGTACCCGAGGCGGGGATCACCGGATTGTCCAGCTCTATCCCGCACAGCTGCACCTTCATGTCCACAATATCTCCTCCTTTCGCAGAACGGGGCCTTCCCTGCAGATCCGCTTGTTGCCCGTGATCGTTTTGCACGAGCAGCCCATGCACGCGCCGAAGCCGCAGCCCATTCGTGCTTCGAAACTCAATTGTCCCGACGTGTGCGTCGCACGGCAGACCGCGCGCAGCATCGGCTCCGGGCCGCAGGCGTAAAAGTGGGTGTACTGCGCAGGCAGCGCATCTGTAACGAATCCGCGAACGCCGTAGCTTCCGTCTGCCGTGGTAACGGTCACATTGCAGCCCAGCACACGGAATTCCCGCTCGTAGAACACCTCGCAAGCGCTGTTGAATCCCAGAACGACGGATACGTTCTTCCCCTGCGCGCGCAGCCGCCTGGCAAGTCCGTACAGCGGCGGCACGCCTACACCGCCGCCGAGCAGCAGCGGCGCATCGCCCGCGCAGGTAAGATCATAGCCGTTGCCCAGCCCGGTCAGAAGATCCAGCTTCTCCCCGGGATGCATGGCAGCCATTTGCGCCGTTCCTTTTCCGACTGTTTTATACAGGATCGTCAGCATGCCCGGCGCATAGTCACACACGGAGATCGGGCGGCGCAGGAACAGCCCGTCCAGTCGAATATTGACGAACTGTCCCGGTGCGGTGATCTCGTCGGTATCGCCCGAAAGCTCCATTTTATAGACATTCGCGGTCAGTGCGGTATTGGCGCGTATTTCAAAGATACTCTGTTTCATGGCATCTCCTTATGCGTCGATGGTAGAGATCGTCAGCGTTGTCTCCTCCAGTACGTCCAGCAGCGCCCTGACCGTGTCCAGCGCGGTGAAGATCGTCACATTGTTCTCCGTGGAGATCTGACGAATGCGAATACCGTCGTTTTCATCGCTTCCCGGATCGCGCGTATTGATCACATAGGCAATGTGTCCCTGCCGCAGGGCGTTGGGGATCTCGTCGCTGCCGCTGCTGATCTTTTGCAGCGCATGCGTGCGTATGCCGTTGGCCTTCAGGAACTGCGCCGTGCCATGCGTTGCCTCGATGTTGAAGCCGAGGTGATAGAAGCGGCGGATCAGAGGAAGCGCCTCTTCTTTATCCTTGTCCGCAATGGTTGCCAGCACCGTGCCGTAATTTTGCAGCTTCATACCGGAAGCCTGCAAGGCTTTGTACAACGCTCTGGTCATCGTGCGGTCGTAGCCGATGGCCTCTCCTGTGGATTTCATTTCGGGCGAAAGGTACGCATCCAGCCCGCGCAGCTTGTTGAACGAGAACACGGGCGCTTTGACATAGTAGCGCTTCTTTTCATCGGGATAAATATCGAAGATTCCCTGCTCCTTGAGCGTTTTGCCCAAAATGACCTCTGTGGCGATATCCGCCAGCGAATAGCCCGTCGCCTTGCTCAGGAACGGTACGGTACGCGACGAACGGGGGTTGACCTCGATAATGAACACATTGTCCTCGCGGTCGACGATGAACTGCACATTGAACAGCCCGACGATGCCGATGCCCAGCCCCAGCTTTTTAGCATATTGCAGGATCACGCCTTTTACGCGGTTGCTGATGGAAAACGGCGGATACACGGAGATCGAGTCACCGGAGTGTACACCCGTGCGCTCCACCAGCTCCATGATGCCGGGCACGAACACATCACGCCCGTCGCAGATCGCGTCGATCTCCACCTCGCGTCCTTCAATGTATTTATCCACCAGTACCGGCTTATCCGCGTCGATCTCCACGGCGGTGCGCAGATAATGGCGCAGCTGCGCCGCATTTGCGACGATCTGCATGGCACGCCCGCCCAGGACAAAGCTCGGTCGAACCAGCACCGGGTAGCCGATCTCTTCGGCAGCAGCAAGGCCGTCTTCGATCCTGGTAACGGCGCGGCCTCTCGCGCGGGGGATATTCAGCTCGTTCAGCAGATTTTCAAATGCATTGCGGTCTTCCGCCCTGTCAATGGCCGCGCAGTCCGTGCCGATGATGCGCACGCCGCGCTCTGTCAGCGGCTGCGCCAGATTGATCGCCGTCTGCCCACCCAGCGAGGCGATCACGCCGTCCGGTTTTTCAAAGTCGATGATGTTCATCACATCCTCGGCGGTAAGCGGCTCAAAATAGAGCTTGTCGGCCGTTGTATAGTCGGTAGAAACGGTTTCGGGGTTGTTATTGATGATAATGGCCTCATAGCCGGCCTTTTTGATGGTCATGACGGCGTGGACGGTCGAGTAGTCAAATTCCACGCCCTGCCCGATGCGGATCGGCCCCGCACCCAGCACCACGATCTTTTTTCGATCCGTCAGCACGGATGCATTCTCGCCCCGATAGGATGAGTAGAAATAGGGGATATACGCGCCCGTATGGCAAGTATCGACCATGCGGAACGCGGGGCGCAGGCCGCAGGCGCGGCGCATTTCGTACACCTCGATCTCCCGCATTCCCCAGATCCGCGCGATGTATTTGTCGCTGAAGCCCATTTCCTTCGCCTGCGCCAGCAGCTGTGTGCTGCGCTCGCGCGCAAGGCGCTGCTCCATGGCCACGATGCGCGCCACCGTTTCCAGGAAGAACGGCGCGATCTCGGTAACGGCATGGATATTCGCAATGCTTTCGCCTCTGCGCAAAAGCTCGGCGATCGCAAAAATGTTGTCATCGCGGAATTGGCCGATATAGGCAAGCAGCTGCGCATCGGACATACCGTCGAATTTCGGCAGGTGCAGGTGACACGCGCCGATCTCCAGCGAGCGCACGCCCTTGAGCAGGCATTCCTCCGGGGTCGAGCCGATCCCCATGACCTCGCCGGTCGCCTTCATCTGCGTGCCCAGCAGATTGGTAGCCGACGAAAATTTATCGAACGGAAAGCGCGGCAGCTTGGCGATCACATAATCCAGCTGCGGCTCAAATGCAGCGTTGGTGTTGGCGATTTGGATCTCTTCCAGCGTCATGCCGACGGCGATCTTCGCGGTCACGCGCGCAATAGGGTAGCCAGAGGCCTTGGAGGCCAGTGCGGACGAGCGGGAAACGCGCGGGTTGACCTCGATCAGGTAATATTCCGAGGTCGTCGGGTGCAGCGCGAATTGGACATTGCAGCCGCCCTCGATCTTCAGCTCACGAATGATCCGAATAGCAGCGTCGTTGAGCATGTTTCGATCCCGCTCGGACAGTGTCATGATCGGCGCGACCACCAGACTGTCCCCCGTGTGAACGCCCACGGGATCGATATTTTCCATGCCGCAGATCGTAATGGCGTGGTCATCGGAGTCGCGCATGACCTCAAACTCGATCTCTTTATAACCCTTTACGGATTTTTCCACCAGCACCTGATGCACCGGGGACAGCTTAAAAGCATTCAGCCCCAGCTCCTCCAACTCCGCTTCGTTGCAGGCAAAGCCGCCGCCCGTTCCGCCAAGCGTGAACGCAGGGCGCAAAACCACCGGATAGCCGATTCGCGCCGCCGCAGCGCGCGCTTCTTCGATAGAATAGGTGATCTCCGAGGGGATCACAGGCTCGCCGATGCTCTGGCACATTTCCTTGAACAGCTCGCGATCCTCCGCCCGCTCGATGGATGCGGAGGATGTACCCAGCAGCTCCACGCGGCACTCCTTCAAAATGCCCTTTTTCTCCAGCTGCATCGCCAAATTCAGCCCTGTCTGGCCGCCGATGCCGGGCACGATGGCATCCGGGCGCTCATAGCGGATGATCTTTGCCACATATTCAAGCGTCAGCGGCTCCATATAGACCTTATCGGCGATCACCGTATCGGTCATGATGGTGGCGGGATTTGAGTTGCACAGAACGACTTCATAGCCTTCTTCCCGCAGTGCAAGGCACGCCTGCGTGCCCGCATAATCAAATTCCGCCGCCTGCCCGATCACGATCGGGCCGGAGCCGATGATGAGGATCTTGCGGATATCCGTTCTCTTTGCCATGGTTTTATACCTCCTGTGGTGTTGCCGTTGAATTCGGAATATGTTGATATACGATCCTGCCGTCGCAGACCGTTGCCATGCAGCGGCCGTAGACCGTCTGCCCCGCGAACGGCGTTGCCCTGCCCTTGGACGCAAAGCGTTCCGGGTCGATGCGGTAGTGTGCGCCGAGATCCCAGACGGAAAAATCCAGCCCCATCAGGATGCGGAAGCGCTTTCTCGGATTGACCACCAGCAGCTGCAGCAGCTTTTCCTGCGTGATGTAGCCGGGCTTTACCAGCTCGGTATAGCACACGGGGAACGCCGTTTCCAGCCCGACGACACCGAAGGCGCTGTCGCGCAGGCCGCCGCTCTTTTCCCGGGCGCTGTGCGGCGCATGGTCGGTCGCGAGCATGTCGATCGTTCCGTCGCGCACGCCTTCGAGCAGTGCCTCGCGGTCTGCGGCTGTGCGCAGCGGCGGATTCATCTTAAATCTGCCATCCTCGCGCAAAAAACTCTCGTCCATCACCAGATAGTGTGGTGCCGTTTCACACGTCACATCCAGCCCCTGCGCCTTTGCGCGGCGGATCAGCGCGACGCTTTCCGCCGTTGAGATATGACATACATGGTATTGCGCCCCTGTTCCGCGCAGCAGTTCTAGGTCGCGTGCGATCTGCGTCCACTCGCTTTCGGAGCAGATGCCGCGATGTCCGTGCGCACGAGCGTATGCACCGTCGTGGATATAGCCGCCGTGCAGCATGGTGTTATCCTCGCAGTGCGCCGCAAGGGGCTTGCCGAGGCGGGCGGCCTCGCACATGGCGGCTTTCATCATCCGGTCACTCTGCACGCCCCGTCCGTCGTCGGAAAAACCGATCACCTGCGCGGCCATCGCGGCCATGTCCGACAGCGTCTCGCCTTTTTCGCCCATCGTGATCGCGCCGTAGGGATAGACATGAATGCATGCATCCTCCCGAATGCGGTCTAGCTGGCAGCGCAGATGCGCGGCGTTGTCCGGCACGGGATCCACGTTCGGCATGGTGCACACCGCGCTGTATCCGCCCCGTGCAGCGGCGGCGCTGCCGCTGGCGATCGTTTCCTTATAAGAAAAACCCGGCTCTCGGAAGTGCACATGCACATCACAAAAGCCGGGAAAAATCGTGTATCGGGGAGAATTGAAAACAGCAAGCCCGTCGGATAAAACAGCGGCAACGCCGCGCAAAAACGCGGGATCGCCCATGGGATCGATCAACTGTGCCTGCAAGCTTTCCATCGTAAGACTCTCCTTCCATAACGCCGTCGAAAAGGAACGTATCCGTAAATCTGCTGTGCATTATAGCATACAGCGTGCGAAACTGTCAACGGCAATTTGAAGCAGAGGCTTCCAAAAAGCGGAAGCCTCTGCCGGGTGTCAATTGGTATAATTGTCAAAATAGCCCTGCACGAGGATAACGGGCGTGCCCTTATCCCCCGAGCCGGAGGTCAGATCGCACAGCGAGCCGATCAGATCGGTCAGGCGGCGGGGCGTGGTGCCCTGCGAAGCCATGGAGCCGGACAGGTCGCCCTTTTCACGGATCTTCTGCTCGATCGCCTGCTTCAGCGCCTCGCCGCTGAGCTGCGCAAAGTCATTATCGGCCAGATATTTCAGCTTCAGCTCGTTGGGTGTTCCCTCCAGGCCGGACGTGTACGCGGGGGACACCACGGGGTCTGCCAGTTCCCAGATCTTCCCGACCGGGTCGCGGAATGCGCCGTCACCGTAAACCATGACCTCCATGTGCTTACCGGTGCGCTCCAGCAGCCGCTGCTGAATGTCCAGGACCAGCGCGGTGCAGTCATTCGGGAAAAGCTTGATCGTGTCTTCTGTGGATTTATTCGAGCCGAGCAGACCGTAGCGGGCATTGTAGCCGCTTCCGTTGACGCGCTCGGTCAGGATATCCGCGAGGCTGCACACACGCTCTGCGCCGTTTGCAAGCAGGATGCGGTGCGTGCGTGCGCGGGTATGGATGTCGCAGTGCAGGACGTTTTTCGTATATTGCAGGATCGCGCGGGGGTCATTGGCAAACAGGATCTCCGCCTGCGCGCCCTCTTCGCGAATGAGGTCGCCGTAATAGCGCACATAGTCCACCAGCGTGAACGGATGGCGGTTTTCGCCGAACAGCTCGCGGTAGCGTGCCTCGGTCAGCACATCGGAATAGGGGTTCACGCCGGCTTCGTCCAGCTTGTCCAGAGAGACCAGCTCGTTGCCCACCTCGTCCGAAGGATAGCTCAGCATCAGCACGATCTTCTTGCAGCCGCGTGCGATACCGCGCAGGCAGATGGCAAATCGGTTGCGCGAAAGGATCGGGAAGATCACGCCCACCGTTTCCCCGCCGAGCTTGGCGCGCACATCTGCGGCGATAGCGTCCACGGACGCATAATTGCCCTGCGCACGCGCGACTACGGATTCGGTCACTGCCACGACGTCCCGATCGTGTAAGGGAAATCCTTCGCTTTCGGCAGCTTCGATCACGCTGTCCACGACGATCTGTGCAAGATCGTCGCCCTGTCGAATGATGGGGCAGCGAATGCCGCGGGAGGTTGTACCGACTTTTCTTTGCATAAAGATGACCTCGATTATTTGGGTTTGGTGAGGAAAAAACCACACGCGTTATTATATCGCCGCAGGAAGAAAAATACAAGAGGAAATGTTGCAAAACACGCGCGGAGATTTGCTCTTTCGTTTTGGAAAGTTTGCCAAAACATGGCTTTTCCCGCTGTATGCGCCGCAAAAGTCGCTCAGTGCTTGCGTGCGGAGCGCGAGAACAGGATCAGGATCGGGAATATTTCCAGTCGTCCCGCCAGCATGCCCATGCTGAGCACGAAAGTGCTGAAATCGCTGTAAATGGAGAAATTGCAGGTCGGGCCTACGCCCTCCAGACCCGGGCCGATGTTGTTGAATGTACACACCGCGGCCGAGAAATTCGTGCCGATCGAATAGCCGTCCAGCGAGATCAGCAGGAAGATCGCAAACAGGATCACCACATACGCCGCCAGATACGCGTTCACGTTGTCCAGCGTCTGCTCGTCCACCACCGCATCGTTGTTGCGCACCACCATGACCTTGCGCGGATTGAGCGTTTTGCGGATATTGCGCCGCAGGCTCTTCATCAGAAGCAGCAGCCGCGCGACCTTCATGCCGCCGCCGGTCGAACCCGCGCACGCGCCGACCAGCATCAGGCACAACAGGATCGTTTTGGAAAAGCTCGGCCAGAGGTCGTAATCGACGGTGGAATAACCGGTCGTCGTGATGATCGAGCCGACCTGAAATGCCGCATGGCGGATGCTCTGCTCCATCGTCGGGTACAGGTCGCGGATGTCCAGTACGATCAGCACGATGCTTGCCAGCACGATCCCCAGATACAGCCGCAGCTCTTCATCGCGGAACACGCTTCGGAACTGGCGCAGCAGCAGCAGATAATAGCAGCTGAAATTCACCCCGAACAGGATCATGAACACCGTCGTCACATTTTGCAGGTAGGGGCTGTAGGAGGCCATGGAGTCGTTTTTTATCCCGAAGCCGCCCGTGCCCGCCGTGCCGAGTGCCGTGCACACCGCTTCCAGCGGCGGCATTTTCCCGACGAGCAGGAAGATCACATTGGCAACGGTCAGCACGATATATAAAAGGTACAGGATCGCCGCCGTCTTGCGCATACGCGGCGCGAGCTTGCCGACGCTCGGCCCCGGGCTTTCCGCGCGCAGCAGATGCATGGTAAAGCCGCTCTCCCCTTCGCCGGGGCTGACAGCCAGCAGAAACACCAGCACACCCATGCCGCCCAGCCAGTGGGTAAAGCTGCGCCAGTACAGCAGCCCCTTCGGCAACGCCTCCACGTCGCTCAGGACGCTCGCGCCCGTCGTGGTAAAGCCGGAGACTGCCTCAAAAAACGCATCCACAAACACGGGGATCTCGCGGGAGAACCAGAACGGCAGGCAGCCGTAAATGCTCAGCACGATCCAGCTCAGGCCGACGCAGATCATACCCTCGCGCGCATTCATCGTTTTCGGAGCTTTGCGGCACAGCAGCATCAACATCCCCCAGCTGAGCACGATCAGCCCCATCACGGCCAGAAAGCTCCACAGGGCGTTCCATTCCGCGCTGCACAGATCGATCAGCGCCGCGGGGATCATGAATACGCCCTCTATGATAAGGATTTGGGCGATAAATCGCCCGATGATCTTATAATTCATGGCGCACGACCTCTCAGGCAAAGATATCGTTGATGCGGCGCAGGCTTCCGCGTCCGCTGGTCACCACCACGATGCTGTCCCCCACATGGAACACGGAGTCGCCGTTCGGGATGATCGTGGATGCGCCGTGCGTGATACTCACCAGCAGTACATTCGGGCGCAGCTTCAGCTGCTTCAGCGGCACATCGCAGTGCAGCGTCTGCGCATCCACGTGGAACTCGATGGCCTCGACCTGCCCGTCGGCAATGAAGTGGACGGATACGGCCGCGCCGCTCTGATTTTGCATCGCGCGCACATAGCGCACGATCTGGTTGCTGCACAGCTCACGCGGATAGACCACGCTGCCCAGCGACAGACTGTCGGCGATGCTGCGATTTTCCGCACGTCCGAGTTTGGTGATGACCTGCGGGACATTTTTGCTTGCGCCGTACAGGGAAACGATCATGTTCATCTCGTCAATGCCCGTCAGCGTTACCAGCGCATCGCAGTCGGCAAGTCCCTGCTCCTCCAGCAGGCCGCGGTCGGTCGCGTCGCCGTGGATCACGGAAACATCGGGCAGGCTTCCCGCCAGACGGAAGCATTTTTCCTCGTCGCGCTCGATGAGCGTCACGGCAACGCCCGCACGGCATAGCTTTTCCGCCAGATAATAGCTGACACGCCCGCCGCCGCACAGGATCACCTTTCTCGCGCGGCGCGCCAGAAGCCCCAGATTGCGCAGCAGTGTGGACAAATTGGCCGTCGGCGCGGTCACAAAGATGCGATCCCCCTCCTGCAGGGTAAATACGCCGCCAGGGATCACCGCGCGCCCGTCGCGGATGACCGCGCAGACCAGCACGCGGCATTTGACGATGCCGTTCATGGCACTCAACGGCTGGCCGCAGAGCTTGCTGTCGGCAGTTACACGCAGTTCGACGATATTCGTGCGCCCCTTGGCGAATGTATCGCGGTGCAGAAAGCCCGGCAGCCGCAGCAGCTGCTCGATCTCGTTGGCTGCCTGCTGATCGGGGTTGACCGCCAGCGAAAGCGCGAAAACTTCCTTCAGGTCGTAGATCTGCTGGGTATATTCGGGATTTCGGATGCGCCCGATGGTGTGGATGTGTGGATTGATCCCATGCGCCGTGGTGCAGCAAAGCAGGTTCAACTCGTCGCTGTTCGTTGCCGCGATCAGAAGATCCGCCTCCGTCACACCGGCCTGCTGCAAAACAGGCAGTGATGCACAGTTTCCCTGCACACACATCACATCCAGCACACTTCCCAGCTCCTCCAGCTTGCTGGCATTCAGGTCGATCAGCGTCAGATCATGTCCCTCTGCGGAAAGTTGCCGTGCAAGGCTCGTTCCGACCTTGCCGCTGCCTGCAATGATGATATTCATTCGGATACCTCCCCGGCTGAAATTTCCTATGATTATAGCACTGTCAGGAAAAAAATGCAATCCCCGCCGCAAAAAAGCGAACGGCACGCCGTAAATACAGCGCGCCGCAGCGGTCATTTTGCGGTATCGAGCGATTTGCCGAACACGATATAGCGGTCATACAGGTACTCCGTCACAAAATTGACCACCATGGTCAGCGCGAGCACCGCATATTCGTTCCAGCCGATGCCGTAGCCCGGCTCGGTCAGTGCCGCCGTCCACCAGGTCGACAGCGGTGTGAAGACCAGATAAAACGCCGCGACCTTTGCCATGGCCACGGGGACATTGGCTGCCGATTTGAATGTATATTTGCGGTTGAGCGTAAAGTTCCACAAAACGGACAGCACCAGCGCGATCAGATACGATACCCACGCCGTCATGTGCAGCAGCTCATTGCACACGATGTCGCTCAGCGCCTGGATCACACCCGCGCTAATGGAAAACAGCGTAAATTTCAGGGAACGGAGCAGTTCTTTGTTCATATACCTTACCTCTTTCTCAGCTCCCAGAAGGCGACCGCGCTGGCCGCCGCCACATTCAGGGAGTCAACTTGATGATACATGGGGATCTTCACGGTAAAATCGCACTGCGCGATGGTTTGCGCGGCCAGACCATCGCCCTCACTGCCCAGCAGGAGCGCCAGCTTTTCCTGCGATGCGAGCACGGGATCATCAATGCGGATGGACTCGTCCGTCAGCGCCAGCGCCGCCGTCCGAAACCCAAATTCGTGCAGCAGCGCCATGCCTCCCTCCGGCCGGCCTGTCGCGTCGTCATCGAGGAATGCCCATGGGATCTGAAAAACCGTGCCCATGCTCACGCGTGCGCTGCGGCGGTAAAGCGGATCGGAGCAGCCCGGGGTCAGCAGCACGGCATCCATGCCCAGCGCGGCGGCCGAACGGAAGATCGCCCCCACATTGGTCGGGTTCATCACATTTTCCAAAACAGCGATACGATTCGCGCGTGCAAGCAGCGCGCGCACATCGGGGCGGGGCGGCCTGCGCATGGCGCACAGGAAACCGCGCGTCAGGCGATACCCCGTCAAGGCGCACAGCACCGATTCGTCTGCGGTAAAAACAGGAATATCGCCGCAACGCGCAAGGATCTCCTGCGCCGAGCCCTCGATATCCTTGCGCTCCATCAGCAGTGAAACGGGGCAGCATCCGCCGTCCAGCGCGCGATGGATGACCTTGGGGCTCTCCGCGATGAACAGTCCTTCCGACGGCATGAAGCGGTTGAGCAGCTGCGCTTCCGTCAGCCGCGCGTACACATCCAGCTCCGGTGCTGTCAGATCCGTTATTTCCGTAATGCGAGCCATAGCATCCCTCCGTTTTCAGACGTAACCATTATAGCACCGAAGCGCAGCATCCCGCAAGTCCGATTTTCTCACTTTTTCAGCGCTTTTTGTATGATCGGCACGAGCAGCAGCGCAACCGCACCGCCGAGCAGCGCCGTAAAGAGCTGTCGAACGGAAAACATCGCGGGCAGCGTCTTACAGGCGGCCTCTTTCAGCAGGCCGCCTTCGATCAGCCTGTCAGCCAGAACGCCGCAAAGCAGCCCCGTTACGAGCGCGTACAGCGCGACAAATTTCGCGGTCGACGCAACGATCAGCGCGGCGACGCGCTTTATCCCGCTGTCGGCGCGCCTGCATCCGAGCAATACGACATACAGGCAATTTCCGACCATGATCGCGGGGACCGTCAACATTTGCGGCGCGATTCCCAGCAAAAATGCCAGGATCGGCGAAAGTAACGCGACGACCAGCCCGCATCCCGTGCCGCACAGCAGTGCGGCGATCGCAAGCAGGGCGTTCACGCAGGTACCCGTTACGATCTGGCCTGCGGGTCTTGTTGCCGCCTGTATGGCGATCAGCAGGGCAAGGAGCACGGCTGTTTGCGTCATGCGCCTGATTTTCTGATGCATAGTACACCTCCTGTGCCCATTGAGGGCGATTTGGTCTGCAAGAACAATGCCGGCGCTTACGCACCGGCATTGCTGTTTACTTGGATAAAGGCAAGGATCGGGCGTCAGCTCAGTCCTCGCGGCGCTTCAGCGCAACGATGCCCAGGCCAGAGACGGCCAGCAGGGCAACCACGACACCGATCATATCGCCGGTGGTCTGGTTCTTCTCGAGCACTTCGTGCTTCGTGGCACCGCAATGCTTACAGGTGTAATCATTGTAGCCGTCCTGCTCCTCGGTCGGATCCTCGTGGCCGGTGAGCTCCCACTCGTGCTGCTGGATGTTCAGCGCGCTCCAGATGCGGTTGGCGATCTCGTTGTTGCCGCTCTCGGAGGGCTTGCCGTTGAGGAAGTCATTCTCATCCAGATCGACATCGACATTGTAGGTGCTGACATACAGCTTGTTGTCGGACAGCATCGCATAGCTCAGGGAGTAGATGTTGGAGATGTCGGTGATGCAGCGGGTGAAGTCGCCCAGAGGCACATTCACGCCCTGAATTTCGACATTCAGATCACCCAACGTGTTGTTCGTGCCGACCAGAACGACCCACGCATTGGGGTTCATGGCATGAATGTCACGGATCAGGGGATAGTAGGAAGCAATGTGCTGGACATAGGAGTACGCGTAGCTCTCGGCGAACATGACGATCGCTTCGACGGTCTTGCTGTCGTAGCCCTTCGCGGCCAGCGTGTTGTGCAGTTCGGTCATGACCTCGCCGACATAGGCGGCGTTGGCTTCGCCGACATAGGCAGCCCAGTTATAGTGGACAGCGGTGCCGGTAGCGAACTTGGTCATCTGCTTGAACGCCTGCTTGGTGAAAGCGCTGGTGTCGAAGCCGATGGTGATCAGGGTCGCGCCGGACAGCTCGGAAGCGTAGCTGTTCAGGTTGGCGCGCAGCTCGGCAGCGGTCTGATCGGCAACGGTCAGGTTCTGGAACGTCATGGGGGTGTTCTCCAGCCAGCTCTGCACGCGGTTGGCGAAGATCTCGGCGGACTCGCCGTAGGCATTCTTGTCGCCCAGCGCAACGATGTTCTTCAGGTCGCCGCACTGCAGCGTGGTCTGAGTAGCTTCGTTGTAGAGGTTATCCAGCTTCTTCTTGGCGGTAGCGGCAGCCTTCTCCAGCTTTTCGGAGGACTTGCCGGTGGTAGCCTTGAACAGTTCGGCGGAAACGACAGCCAGATCATAGATCGCGGACTGCACTTCGCGTGCGCCGCCGTAGCAGCCGTCCAGAACCAGATCGGTCAGCGCGTCGTACAGGTTGAACAGCGCATCCAGCACAGGCTGCACATCGTCCAGCTCGGCATCGGCATAGGGTCTGACCTTGTTGAGCGCCTTCTTGGCGGCATTGATGACCTTCTCGATCTTGGCAATGGCGTTGTTGGCGGTAGCCTCGGCATCGTTCAGCTTGACCTCTGCTTCGTCCAGCTGCTCAACGGCATCGGCCAGCTCCAGCTGACGCTCGTTCAGCCAGGTCTGCGACATGGCGATCTCGGCCTCAAGGCATTCGCGCAGGGCAGCGTCGGTGGTATTGCTCAGCTCGGCCTGCTTATATTCGATCGTAGCCTGTGTATCGGCGATCTCCCGCTCGTTGAAGGCGATCTTCTCTTCGGCATCGGCGATCTCGGCTTTGGCATCGGCGATCGTCTGATCCAGGTCGGCCTTCTTCTCGTTCAGGACGTTCTCGGCCTGCGCGATCTTGTTGTCGGCAGTGGTGATGACCTGTGCGATCAGCTTTTCCAGATTGTCGGCAGTGATCGTCTCACGGAATTCGATGTCGCGGATCTTCTCGACCAGATCGATGGCCTTGGCAGCCAGCGTCTTGACATCGGAAGCGGTGATGTCGGTCGCGTCGGCGATAACGGCGACGGCGGCGAGGGCGGCGACGGTCGCGGTCTTGAGCTGCTCAACGGAGACGACTTCGCCCACGTCCATGCCCTGGATACGCACGAGAACGGCCTTGGCCTGCGCGGCCAGCTCCTTGATCGCGTCGGAAGCGCCTTCCTTGGTGACATCGATCTCCTCAATGCGCTTGAGGATGCTCTTGGCCTCGTCAACCAGCTTGTTCAGCTCGTTGACAACGTCTTCTTTGGTAACGTCGCTTGCGGAAACACGGTTAAGTACCCGCTGTGCCCAGTCCACCAGATCCTGTCTGGTAATATCTGCGCCGTTCGGAGTCTGCACGGCGGAAGCCGTAACACCGAGGCCGCAGACACCCAGCGTCAGGCACAGTGCCATCAGCAGAGCGGTGCAGGAACGAAAGAATTTACTCATAATTACCTCCTGAATTATTAAGATGCACGGGTTGCTGCTCCCGAAGCACCTGAATATACATTTCGTCTCTTCGGTAAGAGGCGCGAATGCCGCAACATCGTCCGCAATGACCGAGCGTGCGGGTTTGGGAAGTCCCGGAACGGATCCGCATTCGTTCCGAGCCCCTTGCAGCAACATTCGGTAATTACAAACTCACGAAAAACCCGCACGGCGCAAGCCGCCCCACAGAGTTTTCTACCCCCATATAGTAGCACAGCTAAAAAAGATATGCAACTGTTTTTTTGTTTTTTAAGTGTTAAATTTTCGTCAAATGCTCCGACATTTGCTCACAGTACGAACACTGTCACGGCCGTCGTCTGCCCGTAAGGCACGGTACACGCGCGCGTGGACAGCAATTCCCTGCCCAGCGGCGAATGGCGCATCAGCTCCGCGGCGGAGATGCGGCATTCGCCTTCGGAGAACTGTACCTTGGTCAGCGTAACGGTGCAGACGCGTCGGGTACGCAGGGAAATGTACGTCACCTCGACCGTTGCCACCTGCCCAACCTGCACCGTGACGACGCGGCTGCTTCCGCAGGCCGTCTCCACGTCCGTCACGACGGCTTCGTTGACGATGGCATAACCCTGCGGCAGCGCCCCGCGCGCGGCCTCGAGCAGTGCCTGTGCGCGGAACGTAACGCCCATTCCCGCCACGCCTGCGCGGCGCAGCGTTGCGGAAGCGATCTGCGCGCCGGTGTGATCGGTCAGCACGACCTGCGTCATGGCCTCTGCGCGGTCGCTCTCCGACAGGATCCGCAGCCCGATGAGCGTATCGGTCACATCCTCCCCGCTGAGCGGGACGATCGCCGCCTCGGGATCGTCGCAGATCTTCAGCTTCGTCAGTGAGAGCACCTTATCGCCCGTGTTCTTCACCGTAACGAGCCACGTTGTGTCTTTCGCTGCATCGTTTAGCTCATAGAACATATCCACGGCGCTGTCGACCGTGACAGACTTCGTGCTTTGATCGCCCAGCGTGATCTCGGCGGTCGTCTGTCCCTGCGGGGCTTTCATGCCCAGCTGCATCAGGCGGTTGGTCTTCACTTTGAACGTCACGGACTGACCGTTCCACAGGAACAGCTCGTTTTTCGGGCCGTTCCAAAGCAGATCGCTCCTCACATCCGCGCCATACGGGTTGCCCGCGTCGAACACGATCGCGGAAAGCTCGTCGTTGTAGACCTGATCGGCAATGGTGCTCTTTTCTTCCGCGGTCAGGCTTCCTACACCCATGGCATTGAGCACATAGTCGCGCAGCTCAAAATATTCGGGGTGATCTTCGCGGTCATTGTAGTAGGCGCTGCCCGTTCCCGCCGCTTCGCGGACGGTGCCGTGGATGCGCACGCCGTCGATCTTCACGGCGCCGTCGGCGCGGAGCTTTTTCAGCGTAACGGTATATGTTCCCCACGGCAGCTCCGTCACGGACACGATCGGAAGCGCGCCGAAGTCCCCCTCCTGCCCGCTCGTTGCATCGCTCTCGCCTTTGGATGCCTTGGTGTTGACCGAATAGGTGCCGATCTTCCCGTCGACCTTCGGTGTGATCTGCACCTGCACCGTGCCGGTATCGCCCGCACACAGCGCATACAGTTCAAAGCCCGTCCCCGTAAAGGTGAAAGAGGCCGTCGGCCCTTCCGCGAAGTCCGTTTCGCTGTCCTGTTTTTCGATATCCGCTTCCAGCCATGTGCCGCCGGAGGCCGTAAATTCGCCCTTGTAAGCCGCATCGTAGCCGTAGGGATGCATTTTCACGGGGGTACCATCTTTCTTATCGCCCAGAATGTCCGCATCCTGATACAGGTCATTCTTTTTCGTTCCCCCGCTCTTCCAGTTTTTATCGGATGTCAGGAAGCTCTCCTCGTAATACACCGTGGTCGCGGGGACGATGGTCAGGGAGTTGACCACCGTTTTCCCGTCTTCCTGTCGGTAGATCAGCACCTCGTCGGAGGTGTTCAGGATCGTCGTCGGCGTATAGGTCAGGGTATACTTGTGGTTTTCCGTGTCGGAGTCCAGATCCAGCACGCCGTAGGTGCTTTCGTACCATTTCTCCGCTTCGGTGTTCACATATTGGAAGCCGGAGTCGTCGCCCGTGATCTCGATTTGCAGCGGCAGGCCGAAATCAACCACATATTGCCCCACATATTTGCCGACCACCAGCACCGACGCTTTGGCATTTGCCTTCTGGTCGCCGGTCTGTTTGCTGAACTTGGATGTGTAGGAATAACTCAAATCAACCGTATTGACGATCTGCTCCAAAATCTTCCCGCTTTCGTCTGTTTGCAGCGCGAGGTCGGCTTCCACGACCTTGTACACCACATAATAGACCAGCTCGCGCTTGCCCGCTTCGATCTGTGCCTTCGTCCACGCGGCATTCAGGTCGGCTGTGATATCCTTCTCGGTCAGCTCCCCATCGTCGATCCAGCCGTCGTGGTTTGCATCCTCCGCTGCCGTATAAAAGCTGCACGCGCCCTCGCCTTTCGTAAAGATATCCTGCAATTTTGCACCGGCATAGATCAGCAGACCGTGCTTATCGCCGTTGGCGGTGTTCTCGTTGCTCCAGGCCGTGGGGGCTTCCTGCGTCACGGTGATGGTGAAGTAGACATAGTCCCCAACCTCCGCCGTCATGCGCGCGCCCGCATAGCTGCGGTATGTCCCGCTGCTCTTTCGCAGAACGCCCGTCAGCGTCTTTTCTACCGTAGCCAGCTTTTCCGCAATGATCGAGTTTTTTGCCTCCAGTTCATCACTCACGTTGCTCCCGCGTGTGTTATAGAAAGCCGCCTGCGCGCCCATTTTGCCTGCTATGTCCAACATGCTTTGGACGTTTTCCTGTTCCACCCCTTGGTCATTGCCCCAGCCGCTTGTCGCTGCATAGATTGTTTTGTTCGTCGTGCCCGTAGCGCCTTCCCCAAACGGGGAAAATTCTCCGGCAGAACCGGTTTGACCGCATTGGGTTACGACATACCCATCCTCCGGCACGCCGAAAAAGTTCAGGGCATAGGCGTGCATGCTGTCCATCACGATATGCACCAGCGTTCCCTCGGGGCAGTCGTGTACGCCGTGCGCCAGGAAGCTGTAATATGCGGTGGCGTGCACCGTCTCATAATTGTAAACATCGATGGTCTTCTTGGTCTCGGTATCGTTGTTCACCTTCCACACCGTCACCGGAATGCTGTACGGCACGCCGTCGATCAGCGCGGTCACGGTCGCCTCGGCATACGGCTCGTCCCCGTCGTAAACACCCGTGACCGTCCCGTTTTCATCCACGGTCACGATGCTCTCGTCTGACGAGCACCAGTGTACCTCGCTCCCCGTCTCTACACGCAGCGTGTAGGCGCTCGCCTCGCCCGTGCCGATGCCCAGCGCGGTGACGGGGCTGTCCGCCGCCTGCCCGTCCGTGCCGCGGATGGGGGTAGTGTCGGTGGTCAGTGCCTCCGGCTCCCGCGCAAGCACCGTGACGCAGTAGCGCACGCCATCGATCACAGCCTCCTGCGGTGTCTTGCCGGTGGCCTGTTTGCCCTCAAAGCAGAGCATGCCGTCTTGGTTCGTTATCGTCACAAATTCGGATGTCAGCAGAGACGACATCGTGCCGTCATACCGGATCTTGACCGTCTTGCCGACTGTCGTGACCAGATACTTTTCCGGCAGCTTGACCTTGATGTTGAATGTGGTATAGCCCACGATCGCGGTTCTCGTGCCCTCGCTCACGCCGGCGAAGGTGACCTGTGTGCCGACGCATCTGTACAAATACCAGTGGCTTCCATCGTCAAGGTCATTCCATGCGCCCGCCTGTTTTTCATTGGCACCGCCCCACTGGTTCAGATACCGGGTAACCGTTGCAGACCTGATATACCACTTTCCGTCATCCATTTTCACGATCAGTTCCTGCGGGTTTTGGCTGACCGTTACATGATCGTTGTTATTCAGTCCGACATTCAAATACATTCCGTCACGAGAAATATAATAATACCCGTTTGTCTGCTTTTCAAATTTCCAGCGCGCCGAATCGGAAGAAACTCCCGCTCCATCAATCACCAGGCGTGTTCCGTTTTCCGTCGGGGTAGCCGTCAGCGGCCAGCAGTTATTGTTTTGCGATGTACAGATGCAATACTCCCCGTCTGGAAGCGGCTCCTGCTCGTACTTTTCCAGAGTATCCGTTCTCGTTACGGCCATCGAAACGACCGTTTTATCCGGCGGAGCCGTGTATTCGGGACTCCCCTCGAATGTAAACGTCACCGTCTCGCCCACCGTAAGCGTGATGTTCTCGGTCGCATACTCGCTGACCGTCACCTGCACGGCCAGCACCGTTCCCCCGACCGTCAGCGAAACCGTCGCACTGCCTATCCCTACGGGGGTCAGCGTCAGCTTGCCGCCGTCATACGCGGCCTTTACCACATTGGGGTTATCGGAAGTAACGTCCTTGACGTCTTCGCCGTTCGGATTTTTCACCGTCACGCTCTCCGCGCCTTTCTTCACCACCAGAGAAACCGCCGTCACGCGCCGCCCCGTGTCGTCGGCCAGATACGGCACATTGCCGATCACCGCATCCGCGCCGAACAGCTGCTCCGGCTCCACGCGGGTAAAGGTGATCGTCCCCTCCGCGCTTTCGTACAGCAGCGCCATGCGGCCATCTGCCATCGTCGTCAGGCAGCTGTCGTTGAATGTGCCGCCGGTCACGGTGCAGGTGTGCAGCTGCGTCAGCTTATTATTTTCGTCCACCGAAAACGCGGTGATCTGCCCGTTATGGGAAACGCAGAGCGCATCCTTGCCGTTGACCTGCTGCGTATACGGCACGGCGCTGATGCGGGAAGTTCCCGTGCAGACCACGCCCGTATCGACCGGCTCGCCGAAATCGCTTCCGACACAGTCCGCATAGTACATATTTGCGCCGTTGTTGTAGAAGAAGCGCAGTGTATCGCCGATCTTCACCACCGCCGCGGAAGAAGCCTCGATCGTGCTGTCGACTCTTGTCGTCTTGCCCGTTGTGTCGATGTGTACGAAGCCGAGTTTCCCGCCGAACACGACGGGGAAAACGATGCTCCCGTCCTTCATCACGACGCCCCGCCCGGACGCAGGCGCGCACTCCGTTTCATTGTTTTCTTTTACATTCAGCAGCGTGGGCGCAGACCAGCTCTTGCCGCCGTCGGCCGAGGTCGTCAGGTACAGGAACGCCGTTTTCGTCACCCGATAGGGCGACGTGGTGAAAAAGAGGTTGCTCACATGCGTTCCGTTTTGATACAGATCAAAATTCTCGTCCACGGTGTAGCCTTCCACCGCAGCGTTGTTCGCGTCGTATATCTTGCCGTCGGAAAGGTAATATTCCGTTCCGTCCGCATCGGTCAGAAGCAGCCGTCCGTCCGCGTCAAAGCCGCTCCCCGCCGTATAGGTTTCCGAGTTACTCGAATTTGTTGTATCGATCTTCAGGCCGGGGTAGAGCGTCACCAGCATATACACGGTGTTGTCCCGGATCGCCAGCGCGGGATCGCAGAATTTTGTCGAATTGTCATTGTTCGCATCGCCGTTGTCGCCCAGATAGTTGGCATAGTGCCATTTCCACACTGCGCCGCCGTCGGAGGAAATGCTGGTCACGGTGTCCGCGCCGTTCTTTTTCGACTCGTCCCACAGGGCATCGGCGGCAGCCAACAGCGCGCCGTCCCCGCGCGTCAGCAGTGCGGGGCTTGCGAAATAGCTGTTGTGTGCCGATTCCGCGATAAACGGGGCGTTATCCGTGTAACCGCTCTGCGCCGCAATGACCTCAAAGGAAAACAGCTCCGTCGGCATCGTGCCGGTCAGCAGCGTCAGCACCAGAACAAACGCGATCATCCGAATTTTCTTCTTCATATTCCTGTTCCTCCGCAGATAGTATCCCATTCCCGCGCCAAATGCCGAAGCTGCTTCGCCATTTCGCATAAATATGCGGGTATCCCCGAAAAATCTCCCGTTTCCGCATAGTCGATGGCCGCGCAGGGATGGCACAGCGCCCGATCCGGGCAGACATCGCATCCGTGCGGCAGGCGGATCGCCGCCGTGCGCTGCGTCAGCGTCTGCCACGCCTGCGTAAACGGTACGTCCGTCACGTTCGGTTGCGGCTGCGGTGCCATCCCGCACGGCAGAAGCAGCCCGTCCCATGTGACCCAGAACGACGCACGCCCCGCCATGCAGCGCACATGGCCCGACGGCTCCCGCGCATCCGGCAGCTGCGCCCCCTGCGGTGCAGTCTCACACGCCAGCGCCTGCAAATACCGCGCGAACGCCTCGGGCGTGCTGCGCAGCTGCACCGCGCGCAGCTGATAATATGCCGCCGCGCGCGGCGGCAGGCGGTCGTTACGACCGACGGCACCCGCATCGCGTCGGATCGGTGGGAACATATAGGTCGCAACGGACAGCGGCACATCCTTTTCGCGGGCATACGCCGCGACGGCCTCCAGATCGGCCGCATTATGCGCCGTCAGGGAAAAATTGAGTTTGAGCGGCACATCGGCCTCTTTCAGGGCGTTGATCGCGCGGTCGACCCGCGCGTACATCCCCGACACGCCGCACAGTCGGCGGTACGTCTCGTCCTGCGCGCCGTAGAGCGTGATGTTGATCTGCTGCGGCGGCCTGCGCGAAAATCGCCGCACCTGCGCCGCATCGAGCAAAGAGCCGTTCGTATTGACGCTCAGCAGCAGTCCCATATCCGCCAGCGCATCATACAGCTGCCCGAAATCGTCGCGCAGCAGCGGTTCACCGCCCGTCAGCAGCAGATACAGCAGTCCCGCATCCGTCGCCTGCCGCGCAAGCGCCAGCCACTGCGCCGTATCGAGCATGGGGCGCGGCGCTTCCAGCACCTCGCTGTGCGATTTGCGCACATAGCACATCCTGCATGAAAAGTTGCACTGCGGTGTCAGCTCAAATGTGCCGCTGATCGGCGTTTGCCGTGCCGCCGCCTTCTGATACAGATATTCGGTTACGGGGGCGTTGTCGCAGTGCATAGGGCAGGTTCCTTTCTCAGCGCCTCCTCCAGAAATTCGACGGCCGACGCCTCTTTTGTGCAGGAAAACAGGCAGACGGGCGTGCATGTCACCAGATGCAGCAGCAGCTCGGCGGCTGCCTGCGTGCTTCGCGCGTCATAGTCCGGGATCACCAGATTTTTCCACAACGCCCGAAACGCCTGCGCCGCGTCCAGCCGCAGCAGAGCATTTTCTGCCGCCTTTTGCGGCAAAAGCACGGCGCGAACGGGGCAACCCGCGTTCACATGCTGCCGTGATGACCCGGCATACGGCGAGCCCCACGCCCGCCAGCCATCCGCCCCGCGGGACAGGATGGGGCGATCGTCGTTGATCGTCTGCGCGCCGCGATGCGCCCGCCACAGTGCCGCCTGTGTGGATTTTCCCGCACCGGATGCCCCGCAAAACAGCAGCCCGCCGAACGCCGTCTGCACACAGGATGCGTGGATGCACATCCGCTCATGGCGCAGCAGAAGCTGTTCGAAGCCGATGTGGAAAAAGGTATTGTGCATCTGGCTGAGGCAGTGCGCGCCCTTTTCCAGATACCGCACGCAGACCTTTTCGCCGTCGCGATCCGCGCGGGATACGGCATAGGGCGAGCTGTCCCGCGGCGCATCGAAGAAGCTGCGCACGCACTCGCCCTGCGCATCCGTGTGGACGCGGAAGCACGGCCCTTCACAGATCGTATTTTGCGGCAGCGGCGGCAGCGCCGCCACGCGCCGCACGGAAACGGAAATACCCCCGGGCGCATCCACCGCCATAAACGGCGCGAACGCATCCTCCGGGGGCAGGTACTGATCCGTATCCAGGGAAATCATCAGCTGCGCAATTCGCAGCGTATATCGGTAGCCGCCCATCAGGATTTGAATGTTCGGTAAGTACTGGTCGAATTCATATAGCAATATTCATAATCGCTGCAGCGGCGATCCTCCGTAAACAGGATCCTGCCCCGCAGCCCGTATTTTTCGTCTCCGCTTGCCGTGCAGGTATACTCACTCACGTTGGTCAGCTCCCACATGCAGTCCGCGATCGTCTGTGTCAGGGAAAACCGCTCGTAAAAAAGCTCCGGTTTTACATACTTTTTCATACCCGTTCAACCTCTGCTTCGTTTTCTTCCTCCAGCAGCTGCATCTGCCGCATCTGTTCGAGAAACGCATCCACATCGCGCGCGGCCTCCTGCGCATCGACCTCATATTCCTGCGTCAGCGCGTTGACCAGCGCCTGTCGGGTGCAGCCGTCGCGCAGCAGTGCATACAGCACCGCGCCGCTTTCCGACAGTGCGATCAGCCCCCGTATTTTCTGTGCCGCCTCGCCCGTGGGGATCAGCAGATGCTCTCCCGCCACGGTTCGGTAGATAAATCGGCTGCTTGCTTTCATAAGCACACATTTCCGGGCGGAAACGCCCGTCCCTTTCCTTGCGGATATATCCGATCTCCACGGATCCATTTTGGTTTAAGTTTACAGTAATATAAAAAAGTTGTCAAGTCTTTCCGCAAATTTTAACGTTTTTTTGGCCATTTCAATCGCGAATGCGCCCAAAAAATTAACCTATGTAAAGACCGCAGCCCGCGAAGCGGTCGCGCATACACTTCCCACAGGAAATTTCCGGGCGCGATGTAGCGCCCTCTTCGGTATGCGCCGACCGCGACAGCGAGCACCCGTTCGTGCGAAACGCCCCGTTCCGGCACGGTCTGCGCATCGCCGCACAGGCTGTAGCCCGCCTGCTCCACCGCGCAGACCCGATGCAGGATATACTGTCCCCGCTCTGCGCGATACAGTGCGATATCGCCGCAGCGCAGCGCCCCGTTCGGCCGCCGCAGATAAACGGTATCCCGTCCCGATGCCAAAAACGGCCACATGGAGCCTCCCGTGACCGTAAGCGGCAGCTGTACATCCGCCTGTTTCCACAGCTGTGCGTATTCTTCCAGCAGCTGCGCCGCCTCTACCTGTTTGCATATGGTCTGCATACGCATCCTCTCTTTCCGCGCTCAGGTGCGCAGCAATGCCGCAAAGCCGTCGGTATAAAAGCGCGCCGCGTCCGCGTCCACCCACATGACCTCGACCCCGCACCGCTTCGCCAGCTCCATCCCCTCCGCAAGCGGCATCACGAACAGCGCCGTGGACAGCGCGTCCGCAAGTCCCGAGTCTGCGCACACCACCGTCACACTGCGCCAGTACGTGCCGGGATACAGCGTCTCGGGGTCCAGGATATGGTGATACCGCGTCCCATTCACCGTGAAATAGCGCCGGTAATCCCCGCTCGTGACCACGCTCTGCGTCGTCGTATAAACGGTGTGCAGATATGCGCCGCCGTCGGGATCCGTGATGCCCACCACCCACGGCGTACCGGCCGCATCCTTCGCGCCCGTCGGGCAGACATTCCCACCGACGCTGATGAGCAGTCCCTTCGGCGCAGTCTCGGCCACGCGCTGCAACGCCCAGCCCTTCGCGACTGCCCCCACATCCAGCCGCAGCGCGGGATCCGCGATGCGCACGGTGCGTGCTTCTTCATCGAGGATCACGTCGTTCGGATCGATATGGGTCGCAGCGTCTTCCAGCGCTGCCTGACTCGGCAGCCGTGCGTTCGACGGGTCGGCCTCGGCAGCCTCCCGTGCCTCGTGCCACAGCTGCAAAACACTGCCCAGGGCGATGTTCGTCCGCCCGCCGGTCAGTTCGTAGTATTCCATGCAGCTTTTCAGCAGGGCGAACAGCCGTTCATCCACCGCAAGCGCCTCGCCGCCCGCCGCGTCGTTCAGGGTCTTCAGATTTGTCATACCGTCATAGGTGTGATAAATGTCAAACAGCCTGTGGTATTCCAGCAGTTCTTCGTAAACCGCCTGTGCCTTCTCCCGAAACGCCTGCTCGCTCTCGTCGTAACCGACGACAGTCGTGACCGTGTCAAACAGATCCAGATAGGTTTCCGTGTATTTTTTGTTTCCGCCGTGCGCGCAGCCGCCCAATATCCCGAGCAGCAGCATAAGCACCGCTAAGCAGCGCAGTTTCTTCATAAATCCCCCCGTCATATCACGCCCGAAACGGGACTTCCTCGCCGCGCAGGAACACGCGGATCGATCGATAGTTCTCCCGACAGATCAGAAAATCCGCCTGTTTTCCCACCGCGATCGAACCGAGCTGCGCCTGCATCCCCACGGCGCAGGCGGGCGTATACGTCGCGGCGCAGACGGCTTCTTCCTCCGCTATGCCGAAACGCAGCGTATTTTGCAGGCAGGTCAGCAGATCCGCAGCCGAGCAGGCGATCGTTCCGTCCTCCAGCCGACCCACGCCGCCGCGCAGGATCGCCCGCTGCCCGCCCAGAAGAAACTCGCTCCCCTCGCGCATACCGCAGCAGCGCCCCGCATCGGAGATCAGGCAGATCCTGCCCGGGAACAGCCGAAATGCAGCCCGAACCGCCGTCGGGTGCACATGATGTCCGTCGCAGATCAGCTCCGCGCGGACGTTTTCCCGCTCAGCAGCCGCGCCGATCGGCCCGGGGTCGCGATGATGGAGCCCCGGCATGGCATTGAACAGATGCGTCAGGTGCGTCGCGCCCGCCGCAAAGCCATCGCTCGCCTGTGCATAGTCCGCCGCCGTGTGCGCGACGGATACGGTACACAGTTCCTTCGCCTGACGGATAAACGCCTGCGCGCCCGGCAGCTCCGGTGCCACATCCACGATTGCGATATGCCCGCCGCAGCCGTCATACAGCCTGCGAAACTCCGCAAAGTCCGGCTGCTTCAGAAATGCCGCGTTCTGTGCGCCTTTTTTCTTTTCCGCGAGATACGGTCCTTCCATATGCACGCCCACGATCCCCGCGCAGCCCGGTTCCCGCAACAGGGCTGCGGCATTGGCAAACGCGCGGCGCAGCGTTTCCCCGGGCAGCGTCATGGAGGTCGGCGCGAACGAGGTCACGCCCCGTCCCGCCAGATAGGCCGCCATGCACCGCAGTCCCTGCGCGTCCCCGTCGGAAAAATCCTGTCCGCTGTTGCCGTGGGTGTGGATATCCACGAGCCCCGGGATCACCGTTGCACCGTGCAGGTCTATCGCATCGCGCGGCGGCGTGGTCGTCGGAAAAACGGCAGTAAATTTCCCGTTTTCCACGCAGAACGCGCCGCTGTGAAAGCGATGATCTTCGGCAAATATCCTTGCATTCCTATAAAACATGGGCGTTCCGCCTTTCCGTGTGCTTCGTTTTTTGCCTTTTTTCAAATGATTTATACTGGATTTTTTCTGTTCAGAATGTTATAATATCTGCATTATTCCATAAGAAAGGGCTGTATTACCATATGAAAGAATACGAGATCGTGATCAAATGCACCAACGCCTGCGCAGGCACGTCCCGCCCGCAGACCTTCTTTGAGGAAGCCGAGCTGAACGACCCCGCCGATTACATCCGCCAAAAGCACGGACGGGAATACGACAAATTCAGCCGCGAAACGCTTCCCGACGGGCGCATCGTCTTCTCCTTCGACAACGGCAGCGTCGCCTACTGCTACGAGTTCACCGAACTGTAACCGCGCATGGCTCCCCGGGGCGGCGCTACGGTAAAAACACGCGAAACACCGTGCCCTGCCCGGGGCTGCTCTGCACATCGATCTCTCCGCCGCACAGATCGACGATGCGCCTGACCAGTGCAAGCCCCAGCCCGTTCCCCTCGTCCCTGCGGGACGGGTCGCCCTGATAGAATTTCTCGAAAATGTGCTTTTGCACCTCTTCGCTCATGCCGCAGCCGTGATCGGCGATGCACACGCACAATCGTTCGTCCCGTTCGATCCCGATGCGAATGCTGCTGCCAGGGGGAGAGTATCGGATGGCGTTGTCGATGATGTTGCTCCACACCCGTTCCAGCAGCGCCTCATGGCCGCAGTACATTTGCAGCGGCAGCTCCATGTCGAACGTGACATCGCGCGCCGTCCACTTGTCTTCGAGCATCAGGATCGTCCTGCGAATTTGCTCATCCAGCCGAAATTCGGTATTTCCCGCCACGATCTGCTGGTTTTCCAGCTTGGACAGCAGCAGGATATTGCTGGAAAGATCCGATAGCTTGCGGGAATTGTCCAGAATTTTGTGCACATAATGCTCCTGCTTCTGTCGACTCAGCGTCTGATTTTGCAGCAGCGTGGCGTACCCCTCTATGGACGACAGCGGTGTCTTGAATTCGTGCGACACATTGGCCACGAAGTCCGAACGCAGCGTTTCCATATGCGACAGGTCATGTGCCATGGCATTGAATTTGCGCGCCATTTCGCAGATCTCGCCGATGCGCTGCTTTTCGCTGACTCTCACCGAGAAATCTCCGCGCGACAGTGCATCGAACGCTTCGCCGATCGTCTGTATGGGGCGAATGATCAGCTTTCCGACGAACACCGTCAGGATCGCGCCCAGCAGCACGCTCCCCGCGAGGAAAATAAGGATCGGCGTGTGTCGATCCCGCGGGTCGATGTTGATGCGGCCTGCTGCGAACAGGAGCAGCAGCACCGCACAGATCAGCACGAAGATCGCCGCCACTGTCGCGAAAATGATCCCCGTGAAGTACAGCCACAGGTCTGCGCCTCTTTTTTTAGCCGGATGGTTCACACTTCTTCACCGCCTTATAGCCCAGTCCGCGCACGGTAACGATCTCGAAATCTCCGCAATCCGCAAATCGCTCCCGCAGGCGGTTGATATGCGTGTTGACCGTGCGCTCATCCGTTTCGGAGAACATTCCCCAGATCTCATCCATCAGCTGCGGGCGGGTGAATATCTTGTTCGGATACGACAGCAGCTTATACAGGAGGTAGAATTCCTTCTGCGGCAGTGTCACCTCTTCCCCGTGCAGCGTGACGGTGAGCGCATCGTAATCCAGCACCGTCGTGCCGACCACGATCCGCTTTTCGCTGGAGATCTTCGCCCGACGCAGCAGCGCCTCCACGCGCAGTACCAGCTCCCGAACGTTGATCGGCTTTATCATGTAATCATCCGCGCCTGCGCGGAAACCGCGCTGCATGTCCTCGAACTGATCCTTCGCCGTCACCAGCAAAACGGGCAGCTCCATCTTCGCGCCGCGCAGAACGCGCGTCAGTTCGCAGCCGTCTACGCGGGGCATCATGATATCCGCCACGATCAGATCCACATATTCCCGTTCCATCAGTTCCAATGCATCCTGCCCGTCCGTTGCCGGTATACAGCGATACCCGTGATCGGACAACACCGTGCAGAACAGCTCGCGCATGTCCGCATTATCCTCCACTACCAATATGGTGAACATAACCGTTCCCTCCTTCTCGGCCTGATAGATCCAGTATAGCACGCAAAAGCACGCCCGCGTAAACTTATCGCATCATCTGGGAAAAACCGCACGGGCGCGGCGTTATTTCATGAATTTCTCAATGGCGAGGCACAGCTCGTCGATCGCGTCTTCATCCCCCGCCGCCACGGCATCCACCATGCAGTGGCGCAGGTGATCCTGCAAAATGACTTTTCCCGTATGGTCCAGTGCCGCGCGCACCGCTGCCAGCTGGATCAGCACTTCGGAGCAGTCTTCCCCGTCCTGCACCATCCGCCTGACCTTTTCCAGATGACCGATGGCGCGTGCCAGACGGTTCAGCACCGCCTTCTGATTTTCATGCACATGTCCGTGGGAATGGGCGATACCGTGGGCGTGCATATACGCATGGTCGTGCTCGTATTGCTCAGCCAATGCGCAGCCCTCCTTTTTCGTATTATTTCGGTGCAGCACCGCATTTCGGCAAAAAATCGGCCGTATTTGCGCGGTGTTGCTTTGTTATTATAGCGAAAAAATCGCGCCGTAGCAACCCCCCTGCGGGGATTTGCGTGGGAAATAAATGTTTTGACTTTATGCGCCGCCTGCGATATAATTACAAAAAAATCCGAAAAGGAGCGATTCGCATATGCACATCCATTCCGACTGTGTTGCCGGTGCGCAGCACACCCATACGCACGAGCATACCCATGACGGCGTGACCCACACGCACGAGCATTCCCACGACGATGCCGCGCATACCCATACGCACGAACATTCCCACGACTGTGACGGCCATTGCCACGACTGCGGCGGTGATTGCACCCACACCCCGCTCGAAGAGCTGACCGCACTGATGCAGTATATGGTCAAGCACAACACCGCCCACGCCAACGAACTGGCGCAGCTGGCGCAAAAGCTTCGGGAAATCGGGCAGTCCGCCGCCTGCGAGCAGGTGCTGGCCGCCGTCTCCGATTTTGAAAAGGGTACATTGCGGCTGTCGGCCGTGCTGGCTGCTCTGGATGTAAAGTGAGGCGGTCTCCATGTGTCTTTCCACCGTTTATAAAAATCGCAAAAGCCCCGATACCGTGGCCATGCGCAATGTCATGCGCGTGCAGTGCCGCGACGGTCTGGTGATCCTGACCGATCTGATGGAGCGCACGCTGGAGATCCCCGGCATTCTGCTGGAAGCAAACCTTGTCGACGGCTTTGTCGTCGTGCAGGAGTCCGATCCCGCCGTGCCCGCGCAGTAGCATGCATCCCCGGTCCGCATCGGTCGGTGCCGACGCGAGCCGAAATCGATCCAAACAAGGAGGACTTTTTTCATGTACGATTGGGCATCCGCAGGCTTTGTCTGCAACGCCGTAACGCCCCTGCCGGAACTGGAAGCTTCCATGTACCGCCTGACACACGAAAAAACCGGGCTGGAAGTCGTCTGGCTGAAGCGTGACGAGGAAAACAAGACCTTCGGCATCGCATTTGAAACGCTGCCGTCGGACGATACCGGCGTTTTTCACATTCTGGAGCACAGCGTTCTGTGCGGCTCGGAAAAATATCGGGTCAAGGAACCGTTCGTGGAGCTGATGAAAGGCTCGCTGAACACCTTCCTGAACGCGCTGACCTTCCAGGACAAGACATTTTACCCCATTGCCAGCCGCAACGCCAAGGATTTCATCAACCTGATGCGCGTATATCTGGATGCCGTTTTCCACCCGCTGATCTACACCAAGCCCGAGATCTTCTATCAGGAAGGCTGGCATTACGAGCTGGACGAAAACGGGGAACCTTCCTATAAGGGCGTCGTATTCAACGAAATGAAAGGTGCCTTTGCCAGCGCGGACGAGCAGGTCGCGGACGGTCTGAACCGTCTGCTGTTCCCGCAGTCGCCGTATCGCTTCGTTTCCGGCGGCGACCCCGCCTCCATCCCGAATCTGACGTATGAAGCTTTTCTGGACAATCACCGCCGCTTCTACGCCCCGTCCAACGCCTATGTGTTCCTGGACGGCGATCTGGATATCATGCAGGTGCTGGAGATCCTCCACAACGAATACCTGTGCCATTACGAAAAAACCGAGCGCATGGCACCGCCGCCCATGCAGCCCCCCGTCTCCGGGGAGAGCGAAAGCTTTTACGAGCTCGCGCCGGGCGAGGACCCCGAGGGGAAAGTCCGCCTGTCCTTCGGCAAGGTCGTCGGGAGCTTCGCCGATCGGGAAAAGCTGATCGCGGCGGATCTTCTGTGCAGCGTGCTGTGCGGAAGCAACCAGTCTCCGCTGACCAAGGCGATCCTGAGTGAGGGGCTCGCCGAAGAGGTCAACATGTGGCTCAGCGACGGCATCCTGCAGCCCTGGCTCGCGCTGGATGTGAAAAATCTGCGTGAAGAAGATCTGGAACACGTCAAAACCCTGCTGTCGCAAAAGCTGCGGGAGCTGGCCGACGGCGGACTGGATCACGAACAGCTGGAAGCCGTCATGGCCAACGCCGAGTTCCGTCTTCGCGAGCGCGATTACGGCTACTATCCGCAGGGTCTGGTCTTCGGCTTCAGCGCGCTGGAAAGCTGGCTCTACGGCGGCGATCCCGCAGCGAATTTGCAGGTCGGCGATCTGTTCGTGCGTCTGAAGCAGAAAATGCACGAGGGCTATTTCGAACAGCTGCTGCGCGAGCTGCTGCTGGATAATCCGCACAGTGCCTGCATCGTGCTGCGCCCGTCCCATACGATCGGGCAGGAGCGTCGCGCAAAAGAGCAGGCACGGCTGACGCGCGAAGCCGCTGCCTGGACGGCAGAAGATCGCAACGAACTGCGCGCGCGTCTGGAAAAGCTGACCGCCTGGCAGGAAAGCACGGATACGCCCGAGGCGCTCGCCTCCGTCCCGCAGCTGACGCTGCATGATCTGCCCGAGCAGCCGACGGAGATCCCCACCGAGGTCACGCGGCACGGCGACATCCCCGTGCTGACACACGCGCTGCATACCGGTGGTGTAGCCTATATCTCCCTGTATTTCGACGCAGGCTGCTGCACGGAGGAGGAATTCTCCTGCCTGAGCTTCGCCTGCGACCTGCTCGGCAGCTCCGACGCAGGCGAATACAGCGCCGAGCAGATCATCAATCGCACACGTCTGCTGTGCGGCGGTCTGTCCGTGCAGCCCGTATCCTACCCGATCGGCAACGACCCGCGCCATATCACCACGCAGCTGTGCGTATCGTTCAGCACGCTGGAAAACAACCTTGCCGAAGCGACGGCGCATGTGGCGCGTATTTTGACGCAGAGCCGCTTCGGCGAAGAGATCGCCCGCGACATCCTGCGTCAGTCCAAAACGGAGCTGTTCCAGCGTGTCGTCATGTCCGGCAACGCCATGGGCATGGTTCGCGTTCTGGCGCAGTCGTCCCCGCTGCACGTCATTGAAGATCACCGCAGCGGCATCAGCTACTACGGCTGGCTCAAGCAGCAGGACGAAACATGGGATTTCGCGGCGCTGAACGCACAGATGCAGTCGCTCCTCGCGCGCATCCTGCGCCGCAGCGGTATGACCGTCAGCGCAAGCGGCATATCCGACGCGCATACCGCCGACCTTGTCGCGCAGCTGAACGCGCTGCTTCCCGATGCGCCCCGCTCCCCGGCGGTACATATCGCCCCGCGCCCGCATTGTCGGGAGGGCATCGTCATCCCGGCCGACATCTCCTTCGCCGTGCGCGGCGGCGAGCTGGGCGAACCGGCAGGTCGTTCCTACGGACAGCTCCAGCTTGCGAGCCATATCATCAGCCTTGCTTACCTGTGGAACGTGATCCGCGTGCAGGGCGGCGCTTACGGCACGGGAATGCGCATCGGGCGCGGCGGTCTGATGGCCTGCTATTCTTATCGCGACCCCAACGGTGCGGCTTCTCTGGAGCATTACACCCGCTGCGCGGACTTCCTGCGCGGGATCGTCGAAAGCGGGCAGGATCTGACCGGCTTCCTCATCGGCGCGGTGGCCAACGCCTCCCCTCTGATGACCCCGAAGACCAAGGCCGCCGTTGCCGACGGACGCTATTTCTCGCAGAGCACCGCAGAGATGCGCCTTCTCGAATATCGCCAGCTGCTCGGCACCACGGCAGACGACCTTCTTGCAGCAGCCGACGCACTGGAGCAGACCATACGCGACGGCGGCATCTGCCTGATCGGCGGGCAGGCACAGCTGGATGGCTGCAAGCTGCTCGACCATGTCATCACCCTGTAACCGCATAATTTTTGCCCCTCTCCGCGGAGAGGGGCAATTTTTGTTTATTCTGTCCGCAGGGCAACGACCGGGTCCTTTCGGGCGGCCATTTTTGCGGGGATCAGGCCGGCGATCACAGTCAGCGCGACGCTGATACACACGAGGATCACCGCCGCACCCGTCGGGAGCGTTGCGATATTCGAAATCCCCGTCAATCGCTTTGCGATCATGCTGATGGGCAAATTCAGCAGCAGCGTCACGGCAATGCCGATCAGCCCCGCGCCGAGCCCGACGATCACGGTCTCCGCATTGAACACGCGGGAAATATCCCGCTTCGATGCACCGACGCTTCGCAGAATGCCGATCTCCTTGGTGCGTTCCAGCACGGAGATATAGGTGATGATGCCGATCATAATGCTCGAAACGACCAGCGAAATGGAAACAAAGCCGATCAGACCGTAAGACACGGCGTCGATCATCGTGGTCACCCCGGACATCATCAGCGCAACATAATCGGTATAGGAGATCTTCTGCGCTTCGTCGGCAGAGTCGTTGTATGCGGCGATATACGCATCGATCTGCTCCTTATCCTCAAAGCTTCCCGCATAAATGTTGATCGATTCCGGCGTGTCGGGGTCGACCCACCCCAGCGTGCGCAGCGTCTCGGACAATGTCGAGCCGGATACCGTATTGGGCATATACGCATCGTACCAGCCTGCCAGCACTTCCTGCTGCATGGTCTGCGCGACCAGCGTGTCAAACGCCTCCGCCACGGCCATGTCGCCCGCGATCCCGAAAATATCCTCCGGTGTGGAAGCCGACGCACGCAGCTGCTGCACCTGCAGCTGCGCCTGCTGACGGTATTTCTCCGTTACCAGCGTCGTCAGCTGCGTGCGCAGCAGACGGCTGAGCTGCTCGTCGGAATAGTCGGCAAAGTACGCCTCGGCCGCCGTCTGGTCAAAGCCGTAGGTGTTGACCAGCAGTGCGAGCATATCCGCCCGCGTCGCATACTGCGCCATCAGGCCTTCGACTGTGCGAAGCAGGTATTCTTCCGATGGCGTACCCAGAATGTCCGCGTAAATCTCCGCCTTCTGCGCCGCCGAAAGCTGCGCAAAATATTCCGTGATGCGCGCAGCCTTTTCACTGTCGGAGGGCGCGATATCTTCGGTCAGGATAAAGGGCAGCCCCGTCAGCACATCGTAATTTTCGTTTTCCGACAGGAGCTGCTCCCGCACGACGGCGCACTCGGCCGTCTTTTGGATCACGTATTCCGTCAGCGCAGAGGTATAGGCAAACGCCCCGCTGACGGAAGCGGCGGTAGCCTCCGGGTTCGGCCGCAGGATTCCGACCAGCTTCAGCTCATACCCGTTTTCGACCGCAAGCGCCAGCGCAGCCGCATCATCGCGGATGTCTTTCCACTTGCCGTCCGCGCCCCTGCTGTAATACTGCGCATTGAGCACCAGTTTGAACGTCGTATCCAGCACGTCGTCATATGAGATCTTCTTCTGTTCGGTTCGGATCTGTTCGCCTTTGACCGCACTGCGGAACAGCTCGTTCACTTCGTCCTCGCTCATCAGACCCAGCGCGTAAAAGGCAAGATCCGTGACCTCGTTGTTTTCGTCCAGGATCAGCGCGATCTCATTCGCCTGCGTCGGCCAGCGTCCGTCCACCAGATCGTATTGCTCGTACAGCAGTTCGCTGATCGGCTCGCCGTTGCGCCCGGGCAGCAGCTCCGTCCAGGTATCCATCATGCTCAGGCGGCCGGAAAGCATCGTAGAAAACGCGTTTTCCGTGGAAGACATCTGGCCTTCGCCCGCTTTCAGCGCCTGTTCCAGTGCCGTGCTGCGATAGCTGCCGTCCTGCATTTTGACATAGGTATTCAGCTGCACGCCGTATTGATACTGGATCGCGCTGACATATTCGGCAAGTTCGGTCTGCGCCGTCTGCGCGGACATTTCCGCTTCCAGCCAGGCCTTGAAGCTTGCCAGGTCGTTTTCCGTTTCGTCCTCGGCAAACACCGCGTTGAACAGTCGGTAGATGCTTGGGTTGGAATACACCGCGTCGGCATCGTGTCCGAGCTCCTCACTTCCCGGCGCAAAGTCTCCGCGCGAGGCGAGCAGGCTGCTCAGCAGCGTCGAGTCCTCCCGCGTGATGGAAATGGGATACGACGAGAGCGTATCGCGCTGTATGCTGTCCACATAAGCCTGAATACCCGTGGAGATCGACAGGATCAGCGCGATCCCGATGATCCCGATGGAGCCGGCGAAAGAGGTCAGCAGCGTCCGTCCCTTTTTCGTGCGCAGGTTGTTGAACGACAGGCTCAGCGCCGTAAAAAACGACATACCGATCGCGTGCTTCTTCGCAGGCGCTGCGGCTGCGTCCTCTCCGTTGAACGGATCGGAGTCGCCGACGATCACGCCGTCTTTCAAACGGACGATCCGCGTGGAATACATCTGCGCCAGCTCCGGGTTATGCGTGACCATAATGACCAGCTTATCTTTCGCGATCTCCTTGAGCAGCTCCATGATCTGCACGGAAGTCTCGCTGTCCAGCGCGCCGGTCGGCTCGTCGGCCAGCAGGATATCGGGGTTATTGATCAGTGCGCGGGCGATGGCCACGCGCTGCATCTGCCCGCCCGACATCTGATTGGGCTTTTTGTGCAGATGTTCCCCCAATCCGACCTTTTTCAGCACGCGCACGGCACGCTCGCGCCGCTCCTTCGCGGAAACACCTGCCAGCGTCAGCGCCAGCTCCACATTGGCCAGCACGCTCTGGTGCGGGATCAGGTTGTAGCTTTGGAACACAAAGCCGATGGAATTGTTGCGGTAATAATCCCAATCGCTGTCGCGGTATTCCTTTGTGGAAACGCCGTTGATGATCAGGTCGCCGCGGTCGTAGCGATCCAGTCCGCCGATCAGATTGAGCAACGTCGTTTTTCCCGAGCCGCTCGGCCCGAGGATGGAAACGAACTCATTTTCGCGGAACGAAACGCTGACCCCGTTCAGGGCATGCTGCGAAAATTCGCCTGTTGTATAGGTTTTAACGATGTTTTCCAGACGAAGCATGATTCACAGTTCCTCGTAAAAGCGCACGGCGTTTTGCAGATCCGTTTCATTGGGGCGTCCCTTGGCTATCCCGCCGATGAGCTTGAACGGCCCGAAGGTGTTGAAGCCGAAGCAGCCGAATTGCCCGAGGATGCGGGCATCGTGTGCGGCTACGGCTGCGGTGATCGCGTCGGTGTACCCCTTCTTCTCCGCGCCGTAGGTATACAGGAAGAATGTCTGCTTCTCCTGCGGCAGGCGCTCGCGCGCCGCTTTCAGCACGCTTGCGTGAAATTTGGAATAATAAATACCGGAAGCAAATCCGATGCGGTCATAGCCGCTCAGATCCGCATCGGGTGTGCTGCCCGCGTCGATGAGGGTCACCTCATTCTTTTCAGCGATCGCATCCAGCAGCTTTTTGGTATTCCCGTGATGACGGGAATAGTAAACGATGGCGGTTTTCATAACACGTCCTCCTTTTCAAAGATGATCCTATTTTAGCATGGGAAAATAAACCTTCCGTCACGCGAATGTAAACGCAGGATAAACAAAGCGGAGCCGCCCGGCTCCGCTCCGCGTATCAAAAACCGTATCCGATGTCCAACAGACGCGTCAGTGCGCGGTTTGCCTCTTCATCCGGGAAAAGCGCCGTGAAGCGGCGATCCACCGCCAGTGCCTCTACTGTCAACTCCGGGTGTCCCGCCTGTGCCAGTTGAAAAAATCCCTCGCTCGCGCGATTTCCCGAAAGCTGCCGATGTGCCTCACGCATGGCCTGCTCCGGCGCGAGCGGCCGCAGGGCTACGCCCAGCGCTCCCGCCTGCTCCCGCGCCGCCATCCACGCCGCAATAAATCTCTGCTCCATATCAGTCAAAAAAATCCTTCAATGTATCAAAAAACTTTTTCCGCTTGGGGGTCGATTTATTGTCCATGCTCTCGTCCAGCTGGCGCAGCAGCTCCTTTTGCTCTCTGGTCAGCTTTGTAGGCGTTTCCACCACCACGATAAAGTGGTGACGGCCGCGGCGGCTCGGATTATTGACGTTCGGGATGCCCTTGTCGTTGAGCACGAATTCGCGTCCCGTCTGTGTCCCCTCCGGGATGGTATAGGGCACCTTGCCGTCCAGCGTGGGGGCCTGGATCTCCGCGCCCAGCGCAGCCTGCGCAAACGAGATCGGAACTTCGCAGTATACCTCCATGCCGTTGCGCTGGAAGATCGGATGGCGCTTGATGGAGATCTCCGCCATCAGGTCGCCGTTCGGCCCGCCGTTCGCGCCGACGCAGCCTTCGCCGCGCACGCGCACGGATTGCCCCGCGTCCACGCCTGCGGGGACCTTGACGCGGATCTTCACATTGCGCCGCACCTTGCCCTTGCCGCGGCAGGTCGTACACGGATCGCGGATGATCTTGCCCTTGCCGCCGCACTGCGGGCACACGGAGGTGGATTGCATCTGCATCCCCATGAACGACTGCACCGTGCGCACCTGTCCCGTGCCGCGGCACTGGCTGCATGTATCCACCTTGCCGTCGGCACTGCCCGTACCTGCGCATACCGCGCAGTTTTCGATACGCGCGGCATTGACCTCTTTCTCGCAGCCGAATGCAGCTTCTTCGAAGGTCAGCTCCAGCCGTGCACCGACGTTTTCACCCTTGCGGGGCGCATTGGAAGCCGCGCGGCCGCTTCCGCCGCCGAATGCGCTGCCGAAGATATCGCCGAAAATATCGCCGAAATCGCCGAAGCCTCCAAATCCGCTTCCGCCCTGCCCCGCACCGTAATTGGGGTCAACGCCCGCAAAGCCGAACTGGTCATAGCGCTGGCGCTTTTCTTCGTCGCTGAGCACCTCGTACGCCTCGCCCAGCTCCTTGAACTTCTCCTCCGCTTCCTTATCGCCGGGGTTGCGGTCGGGATGGTATTTCATTGCGGATTTTCGATAGGCGCGCTTTATTTCCTCGGCACTTGCGTTTTTTTCAACGCCGAGCACCTCATAATAGTCTCGTTTATCTGCCATATTCTTTTCACCTCGATGGGAATGTACGCCAACAAGGGGCGGCGTTTTGCCGCCCCTTGGGCACTACACATCAATCTACCGTTTCGTAATCGGCGTCTACGACACCGTCGTCGCCCTGTGCGCCCGCGCCGGGCTGTCCCTGTGCGCCGCTGTTCTGATACAGCTTTTCGGACACGGCGTAGAACGCCTTCTGCACTTCTTCGGTCGCGGCCTTGATGGCTGCGATGTCCTCGCCCTTGTTGACCTCCTTCAGGTGGTCGATCGCGGACTGGATGGAAGCTTTCTCGGAAGCGTCGATCTTGTCTCCCAGCTCACCCAGCGTCTTTTCGGTCTGATAGACGGTCTGGTCGGCCGCATTGTGGGTATCCACGGCATCCTTCTTGGCCTTATCCTCGGCGGCATACTGCTCGGCTTCCTTCACGGCCTTGTCGATATCCTCCTGGCTGAGGTTGGTGGAGGCGGTGATGGAGATGTTGGCCTCCTTGCCGGTGCCGAGATCCTTCGCGGAGACCTTCACGATGCCGTTTGCGTCGATGTCGA
>CAZIGE010000005.1:0-40364 GCA_964538475.1 uncultured Oscillospiraceae bacterium
GCCATTTTGCGGATTATTATGCCGTGCAGCTGAATGATACCCACCCGGCCATGTCCATCCCCGAGCTGATCCGCCTGCTGATGAAAGAGGGGATGGATTTCGAGCAGAGCTTTGCCGTTGCGCAGAAGACCTTCTCCTACACCAACCATACCCTGATGAGCGAGGCACTGGAAAAGTGGGATCTGGAGCTGCTTGGCAGCGTCGTGCCCGAGATCGTGGATATTATCCGCCGCATCGACGAGAAGCTCAAGCGGGAGCACCCGGGCCTGTTAATCATCCGCGACAACGCCGCGCACATGGCAAACCTCAGCATCTATGTCGGCAGCTATATCAACGGCGTGGCCGAGATCCACAGCCGTATTCTGAAGGATGACTGCTTTAAGGACTGGTATGCCGCTTTCCCCGAGCGCTTCCAGAACAAGACGAACGGCGTGACACCGCGCCGCTGGATCGGCCTGTGCAACCCGGAGCTGACCCAGCTGATCAAGTACCGCATCGGCGGTGATTTCCTGAAGGATCTGGAACGGCTCAATGACCTCAAGCCTATGATCGATAACGATCTGGTGCGCCAGTTCAACGCCGTAAAGCGCGTGAAAAAGGAGCAGCTGTGCGAGGTCATCTATCGAAACGAGGGCATTCGCCTGAACCCCGATTTCCTGTTCGACGTGCAGGTCAAACGCCTGCATGAGTATAAGCGCCAGCTGATGAATGCCCTGTCTATCGTGGATATCTACTTCCGCCTGAAAGACGGCGAACTGCCCGACTTCCAGCCAACGGCGTTCATTTTCGGCGCGAAATCCGCCCCCGGCTACGCCCGCGCCAAGGCTATCATCCGCTATATCAACCGCATCGCCCGCATGGTCAACAATGACCCCGACGTGGCCGATAAGATGAAGGTCGTGTTCGTGCAGAACTACAACTGCTCGTATGCCGAGCATATCATTCCCGCCGCCGATATTTCCGAGCAGATCTCTCCTGCCGGCACGGAAGCTTCGGGAACGGGCAACATGAAGCTGATGCTCAACGGCGCGGTGACGCTGGGCACCATGGACGGTGCCAATGTGGAGATCGTCAAGGAAGCGGGGATCGAAAACGAGTATATCTTCGGCGCGACCGTGGAGGAGATCAATTCCGGCAAGGATGCCTACTGCCCGCGCATCATCTACGATCGTGAGCCGCATATCCGCCGCGCGCTGGATACGCTGGTGGACGGAACAGTGCCCACCGACGAGCAGCAGAGGGAGCTGTTCACCTCCATTTTGGATGGCGCAAGCTGGCACAGACCCGACTATCGGTATATCCTCTGGGATTATCTGACGTATATCGAGGCCAAGCTGCAGGCGAACCGTGACTATGCCGACCGTTTGGCATTCGGCCGCAAGTGCCTGATGAATATCGCCTCCGGTGCGAAATTCTCTTCCGACCGTACGATCCGCCAGTATGCCGGGGAGATCTGGCATATCGAGCCGACGCAGTATTGATCTTTACAAAAAGCGGACTTCCCGTGGCAGGAAGTCCGCTTTCTGCGACGATGGAATAGTCGACAGAAGAATGGGAGGTAACTATGACAAAACTGCTTCTTCGTATTTTTCTGAAAGGGGAGCCCGATCCGTCCGATGCGCATGCCCGCACCCGTGTCGGCACCCTTTCCGGTTGGGTCGGGATCGCCTGCAACGTGCTGCTGTTTGCGCTGAAGCTGCTGGTGGGCACGCTTTCCGGCTCGGTCGCCATCACGGCCGATGCCATGAACAACTTGTCCGATGCGACAAGTGCCATAGTGACACTGGTGGGTTTTCGACTCGCGCAGCGCCCGGCCGATGAAGACCATCCCTACGGCCACGCCCGCTATGAGTACCTGTCGGGACTCGCGGTGGCGGCGATGATCGTCGTGATCGGTTTTGAGCTGGCCAGAACATCCGTGGAAAAGATCTTCCGCCCCGAGCCGGTCGTATTTTCGCTGCCCGTGTGCGCCGTGCTGCTCGGCTCGATCCTGGTGAAGCTGTGGCTGAGCGCATTCAACCGAAAGCTGGGCAGACTGGTCGCGTCGCAGACGCTGCTGGCCACCGCTGCGGACAGCCGAAACGATGCGATCTCCACGACGGCCGTGCTGCTGGCGGGCGCGCTGGGAACGCTGCTGCATGTGACGCTGGACGGCGTGATGGGCTTTGCCGTGGCGCTGTTCATTTTGTACAGCGGCGTGATGCTCGCGCGCGATACCATCAGCCCGCTGCTGGGGGAAAACGCCGACCCGGAGCTGCGCGCGAAGATCGCCGATCTGGTGAGCGCCTGCCCCGAAGTGCTCGGCTACCATGACCTGATGGTGCATGACTACGGCCCGGGACAGCGATTTGCCAGCATGCATGTGGAAATGGATCAGAGCGCGGATCCGCTGGCCTGCCATGAGCTGATCGATGATCTGGAGCGGGCGTGCCTGCGCTCGTATAAGGTACATCTGGTGCTGCATTACGACCCGATCGCCACGGGTGATATGGAGCTGGAGCGTCTGCGCAGTCTGGTGACCCAGCTGCTGCGGCAACGCGATGAGCGCATCAGTGTCCACGATTTTCGCATGGTGCGCGGCAAAGAACATACCAACCTGATTTTCGATATGGCGCTGCCGACTGAGCTGATGCCGCTGCAAAAGCAGATCAAGGAAGAGCTGGATCGACGGCTGTGTGAACGGGAACAGACGAAGCTTTATACGGTGATCACATTCGATCTGGCCGAGTTTAACGGAATGCCGTGAAATATCGATCCGGGGCGCTGCCATGGCAGCGCCCTTTTTGCGGGAGCGGCAAAAGACTTCACAGAATAATTGTGAAATTGCCCTTGCGAAATGGGAAACTTTTTGGTATATTGAAGAAAAAAGCGGGAGGTTTGCCGAATGAATAAAAACAGCTTTGCCCTGCGCCCGCCTATGGGCTGGAACAGCTATGATTATTACGACACCAATGTGACCGAAGCGGACGTGCTGAAAAATGCCGCGTTTATGGCGGAGCATCTCAAGCCGTTCGGATGGGAATACATCGTGGTGGATATCCAGTGGTACGCATACGACACGGCATCGATGCGCGAGCGCTTTCAGTATATCCCGTTCGGACGAAACGAAATGGATGCGTACGGACGGCTGCTGCCTTGCCCGGACAAGTTTCCGTCCTGTGCAGGCGGCGCGGGCTTTCGGCCTCTGGCCGATCGGATCCATGCCATGGGGCTGAAGTTCGGCATCCATATCATGCGCGGCATCCCGCGCATGGCCGCGCAGCTGCATATGCCGATCCCGGGCACGGAGCTGACTGCGGACATGGTGGCTGACCCGTCGTCCGTCTGCGCCTGGAATCCGGATATGTACGGCGTGCGCAACATCCCGGCCGGGCAGGCTTATTACGACTCGCTCCTGCGGCTGTATGCGGATTGGGGCGTGGATTTTATCAAATGCGACGACATCTGCTCGGCAGACTTCGGCGCGGAGCGCCGCTACCTGCATCGGGCCGAGGTCGAAATGCTGCACCGCGCCATCGAAAAATGCGAAAGACCCATTGTGCTGAGCTTGTCTCCCGGCCCTGCGCAGGTCGAACAGAGTTGGCACTACGGCAAATATGCGAATATGTGGCGTATAACCGACGACTTCTGGGATGACTGGGGAAGCCTGCTGCATATGTTTGACCGATGCGAAAAATGGCAGGATCATGTGCGCCCGGGCTGCTGGCCGGACTGCGATATGCTGCCGCTGGGCGTGGTGGGGAAGTGCTTCGGGCATACACGCGTGACGCGCTTTACGCGGGACGAACAGAAGACGATGATGACGCTGTGGTGCATATTCGGCTCGCCACTGATGCTGGGGGCGGAACTGACGCTGCTGGATGCGCAGACGCTTTCCTTGCTGCAAAACGAGGCACTGCTGCATCTGGAAAACGGGGCCTTCGTTTCCCGACAGCTTCGCCGCGATGACAGCGAATGCGTCTGGGCGGCGCTCGATCCCGCCACGGGGGAGCATTATATCGCCCTGTTTAATTTGTCTGACGCGCCGCGCACGGTCTGCGCAGATGCCAAAGCCGCCGTGGCGGAGCTTTTCGGCATCGAACCGCGCGCAGCGGCATACGGCGAGGTTTGGTCGGACACACACATCGATGGACAAATCCTGAGCGGCGTTGTGCCTGCCCACGGCACCGTGCTGTTCCATTCAAAATAAGGAGATACGCACCTATGAAAAACGCAAAGATCACTATGGACAGGGATTTCCGGATCGGCCGCATCGATCGCAGGATCTACGGCTCGTTTCTGGAACATCTGGGACGCGCGGTCTACGAGGGCATTTACCAGCCCGACAGCCCGTTTGCCGATGAGCAGGGCTTCCGCAGGGATACGCTGGAGCTCGTGCGGGAGCTGGATGTGCCCATCGTGCGCTACCCCGGCGGGAACTTCGTCTCCGGCTATCGCTGGGAGGACGGCGTGGGGCCGAAGGAAGATCGCCCGAAGCGCATCGAGCTGGCCTGGCAGGTCGTGGAGACGAACGAGGTCGGCCTCAATGAATTCGGCGACTGGGCGAAAAAAGCGGGAACGGATGTTATGATGGCCGTCAATCTCGGGACGCGCGGCGTGGCGGAGGCCATCGACATTCTGGATTACTGCAACATGGAAAAGGGAACATATTTCAGCGATCTGCGCCGTGCGCACGGCTACGAAAAGCCGCACGGCATCAAGCTGTGGTGTCTGGGCAATGAAATGGACGGCCCCTGGCAGATCGGCCATAAAACGGCGGACGATTACGGCAAGCTGGCCAACGAGGCGGCGAAAGCCATGAAAACGATCGACCCTTCTATCGAGCTGGTCGTGTGCGGAAGCTCCAACGGCAGTATGCCCACATTCGGCGACTGGGAGGCCACGGTGCTGGAGCACTGCTATGACAGTGTGGATTATATTTCCCTGCACACATATTACGATTTCAACGAAAAGGACAGCCGACTGTTCCTTGCGCATAACGTGGATATGGATCGCTTTATCAGCGGCGTGGCCGCCATCTGCGACGGCGTTAAAGCGAAAAAACACAGCGACAAGACCATGTATCTGTCCTTTGACGAGTGGAATGTGTGGTACCATTCCCGCGAGCAGGATCAGAAACTGGAAAAATGGACACAGGCACCGCATCAGCTGGAAGACGTGTACGATTTTCAGGACGCGCTGCTGGTCGGCTCCATGCTCATCACGATGCTGCGCCATGCCGACCGTGTGAAGGTGGCATGCCTTGCACAGCTGGTCAATGTCATCGCGCCGATCATGACCTCCGACACGGGCGCATGGCGACAGACTATTTACTATCCGTATTGGCTTACCGGCAAATACGGCCGCGGTATCGCCCTGCAAACGCTGGTGGAGGCACCGACATACCATACGCAGCGCTACGGCGAGGTGTCCTGCCTGGACAGCATAGCGATCTATAACGACGAGCGCGACGAGCTGGTGCTGTTTGCCGTGAACAAGGACACGCAGGAAGACATCCAACTGACCATGCAGCTGCGCCAGTTTGCCGATTATAAGCCGATCGAGCATGTCGTGCTGCACAGCGACGACCTGTTTGCAACGAACACGGAGAAAGACCCCTACCGCGTGGTGCCCGCAGCCTGCGGCGAGTGCACTACGGACGGCGTAACGCTCACGGCACGCCTTCCGAAACTCAGCTGGAATATGATCCGCCTGGGACGATGAGAAAGTACGCCCGAGCCTCTGCCGAGACTCGGGCGTTGCCGTAAAATTCAGATAAAATTCACAATTTTCGCCTTGGCAAGAACGCGTTGTTCTGGTATACTGAATGGGAAATAATATGCATAAGCAGGTGAGATCGTTTGAAAGTATTGTGGGATAAAATCAAGGAAGCGCTGGTGTCTGCGCTGCCGATCACGGCCATCGTATTTGCCATGTCGCTGACGCCGTTTTTTGACTTTTCCGCCACGGAGCTCATCACCTTCTCCATCGGCGCGGTGCTGCTGATCCTGGGGATCGGGCTGTTCAACCTCGGCGCGGATCTGGCGATGACCCCGATGGGGACACATGTCGGCGCGGGGCTTTCCCGCCAGAAGAAGCTTGGGCTGTTGCTGGCGGTGTGTTTCGTGCTCGGTATGCTGATCACCATTGCCGAGCCGGATCTTCAGGTGCTGGCCAATCAGGTCAGCGCGGTCATGAACGGCACGGTGCTGATCTACGCAGTCGGGATCGGGGTCGGTGCGTTTCTGGTCGTTGCCGTTATGAAGATCGTCTTCCGTAAATCGCTGTCACATATTCTGATGCTGTTTTACATGCTCCTGTTTGCCATGGCGCTGCTGCTGGTGATCAACGGAAACGAATCGCTGCTGCCTATGGCATTCGACTCCGGCGGCGTTACGACAGGACCGATCACCGTTCCGTTCATCATGGCACTGGGTGTCGGTATTTCCGGCGTGCTGGGCGACAGGCGGAACAAGGAAAACTCCTTCGGACTGGTGGCGCTTTGCAGCGTCGGCCCCATTCTGGCCGTTTTGCTGCTGGGCGTGTTTTCCGAAAATGACCTGCGCTATGCCGTGCCGGATTACACGGTCAGCGACGATATCGCGGGGGCATTCCTGCACACGGCGCTGCACACCTGCGCGGAAGTTGCGCTTGCGCTGGGTCTGATCGTGGCGTTTTTCCTGCTGTGCCAGATATTCTTCCTGAAACTCGGGAAAAAGCAGCTGCTGCGCATCGGTGTGGGCGTGGTGTTCACCTATGTGGGGCTCGTGATCTTCCTTACGGGCGTGAATGTGGGATTCATGCCCATCGGCTATAAGCTGGGCTACGAGCTGTCACAGGTCGGCGATGCGTTTCTGATCGGGTTCGGCCTCGTCATGGGTATTTTGGTAGTCCTGGCGGAGCCTGCGATCCATGTGCTCAACGGACAGGTCGAGGAGGTCACGGGCGGTCTGGTCAGGAAAAGCTCCATGATGATCGGCCTGTGTGTCGGTGTCGGCGCGGCGATCGCGCTGTCCATGGTGCGCATCGTGTTCGATTTTTCGCTGGTGTACTATATCATACCGGGCTATTTTCTGTCGCTTGCGCTGTCTTTGTTCGTCCCGCCGGTGTATACGGCCATCGCCTTCGACTCCGGCGGCGTGGCCAGCGGACCGATGACCTCCGGCTTTATCCTGCCGTTCGCCATCGGCGCATGCGTGAATTTGCAGGGCGAGGAAGCGGTGCTGCACGATGCGTTCGGCGTGGTCGCGCTGGTGGCGATGATCCCGCTGATCACCATCCAGCTGCTCGGCTTCCGCGGGATCATTGCGGAAAGAAGAGCCGAGAAGAAGGCAATGAAGCGTATTCTGGATGCGGATGACCGCCAGATCATCAATTTTATGTAACGGGAGGATATTATGACCAATACAGTCCATGATGCGGCGATCAAAAAGCTGAAGCTCCTCGTTACCGTTGTGGAGCGGCCGAAGGGGGAGTTCTATCTGGATGTGATCAGCCAGTTCGACGTTAATTGCCAGACGGTGGTTGCGGGCATGGGAACGGCCACATCCGATCTGGTGGAGCTGCTCGGGCTGGAGCAGCACAAGGCGGTGATCCTGAGCGTTGTGCGCGAGGATCGCGTCGAGCAGATCATCAATACGCTGGAGGAAAAGTTTTCCACCATTCGCAACGGCAAGGGCATTGCCTTCGCCGTGCCGCTGAGCAGTGTGATCGGCGTGAATATGTATCGTTTTTTAAGTGACAGGAGGGAAGTGTGATATGAAAACCAATGAGCATGAGGTGATCTTTGCCATCGTCAACACCGGCTTTGCCGATGAGGTGATGGATGTGGCGCGGGAGCTGGGCGTTCGCGGCGGCACGATCCTGAACGGGCGCGGCGTTGTGAAAGAGGATGCGGCGGCTTTCTTCGGGATCACGCTTCACGCGGATAAGGAGATCTTGATGATGGTCGTGGAAAAGCAGATACGCGACAGCGTGCTTGACGCCATCTACAAAAGTCTGGATATGTCGAAAAAAGCAAAGGGGATCGCCTTTGCGTTGCCGGTTTCCGACGTTGCGGGGCTGGTCAAGACAGAGCAGGAGAATATTCCGGGTTAAAAAATGCATCAACGGGGCGGATCGCAGGCATTGCGATCTGCCCCGAAATGTTATTCGTCTGCGGTGGCGATATCGGGAAGGCGATGCTCCGGCACAGGCCAGAGCCTGCGGTATTCCAGCGGTGTCATACCCTCCTGCTGCTTGAACAGGCGGGTGAAATACCCCAGATTGTCGATCCCGACCGCATAGGCGATCTCGCCGATCGAGCGGTGCGTGCTGCGGATCAATGCCTTTGCGTGATTCAGACGCAGGTAGATCTGATACTCCGTCGGCGATTGGCCGGTGTAGCGCTTGAACAGCTTTTGCAGGTAATAGGGGTTGATGCTGAAGCGTGCGCCCAGCTGCGAGAGCGTATTCTTTTCCGCAAAGTGATTTTGCAGGTACAGGCGAACGGATCGGACGATCTGCGGCATATCGCCGGACGACCCTGTGTGCATGGTGCAAAGAACGCACTGACTCAGCAGCTGCGTCAGCAGACCAGAGGCCAGAAGATCCTGCGTGAGCTGATTTTCCACGGAGGTGTCGAGGGAAAGAAGCTCATGCAGCAGCTCAAAAACGGGCAGATCCGGCGGCACGGAGGCAACGGGACTGCCGTGATTGCCGTTCAGGAACGCGTCGTAATAGGTGCCCGCGTTCGCACCGTAAAAATGCACCCACAGTACATGCCAGTGCTGCGCCTCCGGCTCGGTATAATAGCGCTGCCGTGCGGCGCAGTCGATCCAGAAAAAATGCCCGGGCGGCACGCGATGGCGCTGGCCGTTGTATTCCAGAACGCCGCAGCCGCCCAGCGTCAGCTTGAGCAGATACGATGGGAAATTCTGCCGACTTGTAAAGTAGGCGGGGCCTGCGTAAAAATCGCCGACCTCCTGCATGTAGATCAGGCCGGCCTTGGCCGCGGCGGTCGCATTGACGGTGATCCAGCGCGATTGCGCGGACAGATCCAGATCGTATTGAAGATCAAACATCGAAAAAACCCTCACGATAGATGTCAAGAAAGTGTAAAAAAGAAGCAACAAAAGATAATGCAAATTGACTACATCGGTGCTATGATACACCCAACAGGGAAAAAAGTACAGTATCCATCTGTTTTTCAACTGAGATTTGTGCATTTTGGCAAAACGCACCGGTGCGTTTTTGGTTACATTGCTGTAACCAAAATGACAGCCTGAACAAAAATGTGCAAAAACGCATACCAACACGAGAGGAGTGCTGTCCATGGCAGAGCCAGTTCTGCAATTACGGGACATAACCAAAATTTTCCCCGGCGTTCGCGCGCTGGACAGGGTGCAGTTCGATCTGCGCCCGGGCGAGATCCATGCGCTGATGGGGGAGAACGGTGCCGGAAAATCCACCTTTATCAAGGTCATCATGGGCGTGCACCGCGCAGAAGAGGGCGAGATGTTCCTCGACGGGCAAAAAGTGCAGTTCAAAAGCACCCGTGATGCCCAAAAGGCCGGTATTGCCGCCATCTATCAGCATGTTACCGCCTATCCGCATCTGACGGTGGCGGAAAATATCTTCGTCGGGCACCTGAAAAAGCGCCATGGTATCATCCAATGGAAGGAAATGTTCCTGGAAGCCGACGAACTGCTGCAGGAGCTGAACGCGGACTTCGGCGCGCGGGAGCTGATGGGCAATCTTTCCGTTGCGCAGCAGCAAATGGTCGAGATCGCCAAGACGCTGTCCATGAATGCCAGAATTCTTATTATGGATGAGCCGACCGCCGCGCTGACCAAGCGCGAATCGGAAGAGCTTTACCGCATCACCCGCAAGCTGCGTGACGAGGGACGCTCCATCATCTTCATTTCCCATCGTTTTGAGGATATGTATGCACTGGCAAGCCGTGTAACGGTTTTCCGCGATGCAAAGTATATCGGTACATATGATGTTGACAGCATTACCAATTCCGATCTGATCGCCGCCATGGTCGGACGTGAGATCACAGAACTGTTCCCGAAGCCGACTGTGCAGCTCGGTGAAGAAGTCCTGCGCGTGGAAAATCTGAGCCGTACCGGTTATTTCCGCGATGTCTCCTTCTCGGTCCGCAGGGGCGAGATCATGGGCCTGACCGGACTGGTCGGCGCGCGCCGTACCGAGGTCGCACAGACGATCTTCGGCGCGGAAAAGCTTTCCTCGGGAACGATTTTCCTGGAGGGAAAGCCCGTTAAGATCAACTGCCCCTCCGATGCGATGCGTCTGGGCATCGGCCTGCTGCCGGAAAACCGCCAGATCGAAGGCCTGATCCTGGATTGGGGCATCGGGCAGAACATTACGCTGACCGAACTCGGAAAGTTCGTACATCCCATCTTCCTGAATGAAAAGCAGGAGAGCACTGCCGCAAAAGCGCTGGCCGAGGAAGTGGACACCAAAGCCGTGTCCGTTTTCGACAAGGCAAGCTCCCTTTCCGGCGGCAACCAGCAAAAGGTCGTCGTGGCTAAGGCGCTCGGCTCCGATTTCAAGGTGCTGATCCTTGACGAGCCGACCAAGGGCGTGGATGTCGGCGCGAAGGCTGCCATTTACGAGATCATGGGCGAACTGGCACAGCAGGGCTACGCCATCATCATGATCTCCTCCGAAATGCCGGAGATCCTCGGTATGTGCGACCGCATCGTGGTCATGTGCGAAGGACGTGTCACCGGCGAGCTTATGCGCGGCGAAGCCACGCAGGAAAAAATTCTGGAGCTGGCCATGAGCAAGAACCCCGCAACGGAAGGGAGCGTGTGACATGAAGAATAAAACACTTCAAAAGCGCAGCCGCCTTTCCGAATTGCTGCGCGGCCGTGAAGCCAGCCTGCTGCTGGTCATGATCCTCCTGTGCGCGCTGGTACAGTGGCGCAGCGGCGGCCTGTTCCTGAGCGGCACGATCATCACCCAGCTGACACAGAATTACGCGTATATCGCGGTGCTGTCGTTCGGTATGCTGCTGGTGCTGCTGATCGGCGGTATCGACATTTCCATCGGCGCGACCGTTGCGCTGAGCGGTATGAGCACCTGCCTGCTGATGCGCGACGGCGTGATCACAAATCCGCTGCTGGCGTATCTGTTCAGCATTCTGGTCGGTGCAGTGTGCGGCCTCGTCATCGGCCTGATCATTTCCAAGGGCAAGGTCATCCCGATCATTGCCACGCTCGGTATGCAGTACATCTATCGCGGCCTGACTTACCTGATCTCCGGTACGCTCTGGGTCAGCGCGGATAAGATGCTTGCGGGCTACAAAGAATTCGCGCAGAGCAGCTTCCTCGGGATCAACAACCTGTTCTGGATCGTGATCGTCGTGTTTGCGGTGACATTCGCTTTCCTGAAATGGACGGGATTTGGCCGCCAGATCTATGAGGTCGGCTCCAATCCCGAAGCGGCTGCGATATCCGGCATCCATATCGACCGGGTCAAGACCGTGGTTTATACTATCAACGGTGCCCTCGCCGGTCTGACCGGCGCGATGTACACCAGCATGTATGCATCCGCACAGGGGAGCATGGCTTCCGGTGCCGAAATGGATGTGATCGCGGCCTGCGTTATCGGCGGTGTCAGCCTCAACGGCGGTCAGGGCAGTGCGTTCGGCGTGCTGCTCGGTGCGATCACCATCGCCATTATCAGCAAGTCCCTGAGCCTTGTGGGTATTGATGCATTCTGGCAGCAGGCGCTGAAAGGTGCGGTGATCCTGCTGGCCGTTCTGATCAATGCTGTGGTGCAGCGTACAGCTGCCCGCAAAGCACTGGAAGGGAGGGACATCTGATGGCTACCAAGTCGGGAAGAACCATTTCCGATGTAAAGGATCGTTCGTGGAGGGCACTGGTGTCCCGCTGGGAATTCCTGCTGCTGTTGATTTTTCTTGCGGTCAACATCATGAATGCCTGCCTGAGTCCTTACTATCTCAACATAGAGAACCTGTTTACCAACATAAACGGCTTCATGGTCAAGGCCATGGTCGCCCTGCCCATGGCGTTCGTTCTGTTGCTTGGAGATATCGATCTGTCCGTCGGCGGCAATGTCTGCCTCTCCGCCACCATGCTGGGCATCGTTTACAACAGTACCGGCTCGATCTGGCTGGGCATTCTGGCCTGCCTGCTGACGGGAACGCTGTGCGGCGCGTTCAACGGCATCATCATGACCCGCTTTACCGAGCTTGCGCCCATGATCATTACGCTGGCGACGAATATCATCTTCCGCGGATTGTCCGAGCGTATCCTCGGCGACGGCGCGACGGGCGGCATGCAGCAGGTGGAGTGGTTCAAGAACATTTTCTACGGCCGCATGTTCGGCCTGATCCCGTATCCGTTCGTGCTGTTTTGCGTGCTCGCCGTGATCTTCGGCCTCGTGATGCATAAAACCGTTTTCGGGCGGCAGATGTTTGCCATCGGCTCGAATAAAAAGGCCGCGGCCTACGCGGGCGTGAAGGTGGAAAAAGTCCGCATGATCGTCTTTACCCTGACGGGTCTGATGTGCGGCCTCGCGGCGGTCGTCTACACCGCAAACACCGGCAGCATCAAGAGCAATGTGGCCGAGGGCTATGATCTGGAAGCAATCTCCATGTGCGTGCTGGGCGGCGTTTCCACCGCCGGTGGCAAGGGCACGATGGTCGGTACCGTCATCGCCGTCTTCACGATCGGCCTGCTTCGCTACGGTCTGAACCTCATCAACCTGACAGGACAGACCATCCGCATGATCCTCGGTGCGCTGCTGATCGCCGTGGTACTTTACCCGACCATTCGCAATGCGATCCAAAACCGCAGGAAAACCGTGTGATCCCCTATGGTATGCGCGCGAAAGCGTTCATATAAATCAAAAAATGAAAGGAAAACCAAAAATGAAGAAAATCATTGCTCTGGTGCTGCTTGCCGTTATGGCTCTGTCCATGGTAGCCTGCCAGCCCGCCGGCAACGGTGACGTCACCTACGCCATCGTTTGTAAGGATGCCTCCAACCCCTACATGCTGAAGATGATCGAGGGCTTCAAGACCGCCTGTGAGGATCTGGGTGTCACCTTCCTGACCAAGTCTCCCGAAACCACCTCCGTGGAAGATCAGATCAGCATCATCAACGACCTGGTCGCGCAGGGCGTCAAGGGCATTGCGGTCGCCGCGAACGACGCCGCTGCTCTGGAAGCCACCATCAAGGCCGCCCGTGAAAAGGGCGTTACCGTCGTCACGCTGGACTCCGACACCAAGGGCTCGCAGATGTTCGTCAACCAGGCCGGTGTCGAGCAGGTCGCGCAGGTCCTGGTCGACTCTGTCTATGACATGACCGGCGGCGCTGGCCAGTTTGCCATTCTGTCCGCTTCCTCCACCGCGACCAACCAGAACGCCTGGATCGATGCGATGGTAGAGATCCTGAAGGACTCCAAGTATGCCGATCTGCAGCTGGTCGAGACCGTTTACGGCGACGACGAGCCCGACAAGTCCACCACCGAGACGCAGAACCTGCTCAGCAAGTATCCCGAGCTGAAGGTCATCTGCTGCCCCACCACCGTCGGTATCCTGGCCTGCTCGCAGACCGTTCTGAACACCGCCAACTGCACCGTTAAGGTCGCCGGTCTGGGTCTGCCCTCCGAAATGAAGGAATATGTCGGCGACGATAAGGTCTGCCCCTACATGTATCTGTGGAACCCCATCGATGTGGGCAACTGCGCGGCTTACATGATCAAGGCTCTGGCAGACGGCAAGGCTGCTTCTGTCGGCGGCAAGTTCACCGCTGAGAACGGCACCGAGTACAGCGTCACCGCCGGCGATCCCGCCGACACCCAGATCATCGTCGGGCCTCCCTTCAAGTTTGACGGCGAGAACATCGGCAGCTGGGCATCCGTGTACTAAGCTGCACTACTCCCCGATAACGAAATACTGCGGCGCAGCCTTCGGGCTGCGCCCTTTTCGCATGTCGGGCATATACTGAACCGGGGAACGCCGCTTATTCGCACGGCGAAAGCCGAAAGAAAATGGTTGCAAAAGAAGAAATTTTGGTGTATTGTGTATCGCAGAGATTTTTTCCGATACGCGGGAAAGGATGATATCGATGCTCGGCGAAATTTTCGGTTCAAATGTATTCACGCGGGAAACGATGCGGCAGTATATGCCGCCGAAGGAATATGAGCAGGTCCTGCATGCCATGACCTATGGGGGACGCATCAGCATGGAAACGGCTGACTGCGTGGCATCCGCCATGAAAGACTGGGCGGTTCGCAAGGGTGCCACGCACTACAGCCACTGGTTCCAACCTCTGACCGGTACGACCGCCGAAAAGCATGACAGCTTTCTGTCCCTTTCCGACGGGAACGCGATCCTGCGTCTGACGGGCAGGCAGCTTATCATGGGCGAGTCGGATGCGTCCTCTTTCCCGACAGGCGGTCTGCGCCAAACGGCCTACGCACGCGGCTATACGGCGTGGGATATGAGTTCGCCCGCATTTATCAAGGAGGAGTCGGCGGGGAACATTTTATGTATCCCCACGATCTTCGTGTCGTATACGGGTGCTGCGCTGGATACCAAAACGCCGCTTCTGCGCTCCATGGATGCGGTAAATCGGCAGGCGCTGCGTATCGTTCGCCTGTTCGGGGATGATAAAACGACAAAGATCACTGCGTTCGTCGGCCCGGAGCAGGAATATTTTCTGGTGGATCGCGAGAAATATCTGAAACGGCGCGATCTGATCTATTGCGGGCGCACGCTGTTCGGCGCGCCCGCGCCCAAGGGGCAGGAGCTGGACGATCAGTATTTCGGCGCGATCCGCGAACGCGTCGGCGCGTTCATGAAGGATCTGAACGAGGAATTGTGGAAGTTGGGCGTGCCCGCAGCCACTCAGCATAACGAGGCCGCGCCTGCGCAGCATGAAATGGCACCGATCTACAGCGCCGCCAATATTGCCGTCGATCACAATCAGCTGACGATGGAGACGATGAAACGCGTGGCAAATCGGCATGGGCTGGTCTGCCTGCTGCATGAAAAGCCTTTTGCGGGGGTCAACGGTTCGGGCAAGCATAATAACTGGTCGCTCGGCTGTGATACGGGCGCGAACCTGCTCGACCCGGGCGACGATCCGATGACCAACCTGCGCTTTCAGTTGGTGCTCTCGTGCATGATGCGGGCGGTGGATCTGCATGCCGACCTGCTGCGGCAAAGCGCAGGCAATGTCGGCAACGATCTGCGTCTGGGCGCGCAGGAAGCGCCGCCGGCCATCGTGTCCGTTTTTCTGGGCGACCAGCTCGATGAACTCGTCAACAACATCGTGGAACAGACAACAGACAGTGATGCCGTCTCCGACGATCTGGATGCCGGTGCCTCCGCGGTGCCGCTGCTGCGGCGCGACGCAACGGATCGAAACCGCACGTCGCCCTTCGCGTTTACGGGCAATAAGTTTGAGTTCCGTATGGTCGGCGCTTCGGACTCCGTTGCCAATGCAACGACGGTGCTCAATACCATCGTTGCGGAGGCGTTTTGCGATGCCGCCGATGAACTGGAACGGGCGGAGAACTTTGAAGAAGCCTGCCGCGTGCTGATCCGCCGCAATATGAAGCAGCATCGCCGTATCCTGTTCAACGGTGACGGATATTCGGAGGACTGGGTCGCCGAAGCGCGGCGGCGCGGTTTGCCGAACTACCCCTCTATGGTGGATGCCATCCCCGTCCTGACGCAGGCAAAAAATGTGGAACTGTTTGAAAAATTCCATATTTTCGACAAAAGCGAACTGGAAAGCCGCGCAGAAGTTCTGTATGAGAATTATGCAAAGGTCATTCGCATTGAGGCGCAGACCATGCTGCATATGACCTCCAAGCATTTCATTCCCGCTGTGATCCGCTATTGCGGCGAGCTCGGCGGCGCGATCCGCGACAGCGTTGCGGCTTGCGCGCAGCTGGATACCTCCGTGCAGGAAAAGCTGCTTCGCAGCGTCAACGGGCTGCTGCAGCAGGCAGGAGAAGCGCACGAGGCGCTTGCCGCGCTTACGGCGCAGACACACACACCGGAAAACGCGGAAGAAACGGCGCGCTTCTGCCATGAAAAAATCGTCCCGACCATGCAGATGCTGCGCGAGCGCATCGATCGGCTGGAGCTGCTGGTGAACAAGGACTACTGGCCCGTGCCGACATACGGCGATCTGATGTTTGAGGTCTGAGCCGCGCGCGACCCGACATTCGGCAACATTCACAGCCGCGCCCCGCGAAAAAGCGCAGAAACCGGCTTAATCACATGTTGACGAAAAACGCAGAGCCGTGCTATAATACCGATAGCAGGAAACCCTTATCACTGACGGATAAGTGGAGCACCACGTGGAGTAAGGGTAATATCGGCCGACCGTCTGGGCACACTTTACCGTTTACGGTGAAGTGCGCCCTTTTTGATTTTTCATACAGCAGTGGAGGGAATGATCCGATGAAAAAAGTGGCAGTTATCCTCGGCTCGGACTCGGACTGGCCTGTCGTGCAGGCTGCTTGCCGACAGCTGGCCGATCTTTCGATCCCGTATGAGGTGCGCATCCTCTCGGCACACAGAACACCCGCGCAGGCGGCGCAGTTCGCGTCGAACGCACGGGAAAACGACTTCGGCGCGATCATCTGCGCAGCCGGTATGGCTGCCCACCTGGCAGGCGCGGTCGCCGCGCATACGACGCTGCCCGTGATCGGTATCCCGATGAAAGGCGGCGCGCTGGACGGCCTGGACGCGTTGCTGTCTACCGTGCAGATGCCCTCCGGGATCCCCGTTGCGACCGTGGCGCTCAACGGCGCTAAGAATGCGGCGATCTTGGCGGCGCAGATCCTTGCGGTCACCGATGCGGCGCTGGCGAAAAAACTCGACGCGGCGCGGACGGAAATGGCGCGGCAGATCGCACAGAAAGAAGAAAAGCTCCGTGCGGAGCTTCCTTAAAATAACAAAATTCGCAGGAGGCATTCAAAATGGAAAAGAAACTTGTTTACACCGGAAAGACCAAAAATGTCTATGCACTGCCCAACGGAAATTTTGAGCTGAAATTCAAGGATGACTGCACGGGCAAGGACGGCGTCTTTGACCCCGGCGAAAATGCCGTCGGCCTGACCATCGAAGGTGTGGGCGATGTGAATTTGCGCATGAGCATTTACTTCTTCGAAAAGATCAATGCCGCGGGGATCCGCACCCATTATGTCAGCGCCGACCTTGCGAATACGACCATGGAGGTTTTGCCCGCCAGGGTGTTCGGCAAGGGACTGGAGGTCATTTGCCGCTATAAGGCGGTCGGCTCGTTCTACCGCCGCTACAGCGACTATTGCACGCAGGGACAGGATCTGCCCGCGTATGTGGAGACGACCTTCAAAAACGACGAAAAGGGCGATCCGCTGGTCACGAAGGATGCGCTGGTGGCGCTCGGCGTAATGAACGCGCAGCAGTACGACGATCTGAAGGCCATGACGCAGGCCATTACCGAAATCGTCGCGGACGATCTGGCGGAAAAGGGACTTGACCTGTACGATATCAAGTTCGAATTCGGCTACGACGCGCAGGGGCGCGTGATGCTCATTGACGAGATCGCCTCGGGCAATATGCGCGTTTACCAAAACGGGAGCTATGTGGATCCCATGACGCTGAACCGACTGTTTTTTGCATAAAGAATTTCGCAAAAGCCTTGCCTCGCAATTGGGACAAGGCCTTTTGTACTGTATTACGAAAAAAGGAGACACTCATGGGAGGCTTTTTTGGCATAGCATCCGCACGCGATTGCATGATGGATGTGTTTTTCGGTGTGGATTACCACTCGCATCTGGGCACGCGGCGCGCCGGAATGGCGGCTTACGATGCGCAGATCGGCTTGCAGCGTAAGATCCATAATATCGAAAACGCCCCGTTTCGGACGAAATTCGAGAATATTTTCAGCGAGATGCAGGGCACCTCGGTGATCGGTTGCATTTCCGATTCCGACCCGCAACCGCTTTTGCTGCGCTCCAACCTCGGTACATATGCGATCTGCACCGTCGGGATCATCAATAATGCCGACGCACTGATCGACCGCTACCTTTCTTTCAGCGGCGGACATTTCGATGCGATGACAGGCGGCCGCGTCAATACGACCGAGCTGCTCGCCGCGCTGATCGACCAGAAAAGCAGCTTCGCCGACGGGATCCGTTTTGCGCAGAATGCGATCGAAGGCACGGCGAACATCCTGATCCTGAAAGAGGACGGCGGCCTGATCGCTGCGCGGGACAGGCTCGGGCGCATCCCCGTGCAGATCGGCAGGAACGAGAGCGGTTATTGCGTCTCCATGGAGGAATTTGCCTTCACCAAACTGGGCTATGAAAAGGTCAAAGAGCTTGGCCCCGGTGAGATCGTGGAGCTGACACCGGACGGCATGACGCAGCTGACACCTCCGGGAGAAAAAATGCGCATCTGCGCATTTTTGTGGAGCTATTACGGCTATCCGACGTCGAATTACGAAGGCGTGAATGTCGAGGCGATGCGATACCGCAACGGTGCGGCTATTGCCGAGCGGGATATGGCACAGGGACGGACGATGCAGATCGACTATGTCGGCGGCGTGCCGGATTCGGGAACGCCGCACGCCATCGGCTACGCCAATCGAACGGGGCTCCCGTTCGCCCGCGCATTCATCAAATACACCCCGACATGGTCGCGCAGCTTTACCCCCGCGCGGCAATCGGATCGGCAGAAGATCGCAAAAATGAAGCAGATCCCGGTACACGAATTGATAAAGGACAAAAACCTGCTGTTTGTGGACGACTCGATCGTGCGCGGAACGCAGCTTCGGGAAACCGTGGAGTTTCTTTATGAGAACGGCGCGACCTCCGTGCATATGCGCTCGGCCTGTCCGCCGATCATGTATGCGTGCAAGTACCTGAATTTCTCCCGCTCCACCGGCGAGCTGGATCTGATTTCGCGCCGTGTCATTTTGGAGCTGGAGGGCGAAGAAGGTCTGAACCATATCGGCGAATACGCCGATGGCAATACCGAGCGCGGCAAGGCCATGCGCAAAGCGATCTGCGAAAAATTCCAGTTTGCGTCGCTCGGTTTTCAGACGCTGGACGGCGTGATCAACGCCATCGGGCTGGAAAAATGCAAATTGTGCACCTACTGCTGGACAGGTGAGGAATAAGGAAAGGAAAGCTGGACTATGGATCGGAACAAATCGCACTCTGCCTCCTATGCCGCCGCAGGCGTAGACATCACGGCGGGCTATCGCGCCGTGGAACTGATGAAAGCCCACATCGCGCGCACGAAGAACGAGGGCTGCCTGGATGATATCGGCGGCTTCGGCGGCTGCTACGGGCTGCCTCTGGACGGCATGGAAGATCCCGTGCTGGTCTCGGGCACGGACGGCTGCGGAACGAAGGTGAAGCTGGCCGTCTTGATGGACAAGCATGATACCATCGGCGTGGACGCAGTTGCCATGTGTGTCAATGATATCATCTGCTGCGGTGCCAGACCGCTGTTTTTCCTGGATTATATTGCCTGCGGAAAAAATACGCCGGAAAAGATCGCCCAAATCGTCGGCGGCGTGGCCGAGGGCTGTGTGCAGGCGGGCGCGGCACTGATCGGCGGCGAAACGGCGGAGCATCCCGGACTGATGCCGCCGGAGGATTACGACCTTGCCGGCTTTGCGGTCGGGATCGTGGACAGAAAGAAAATGCTGGACAATACGCGTATGCAGCCGGGAGATGTGGTGATCGCGCTGGCCTCCAGCGGGATCCATTCCAACGGCTTCAGCCTTTGCCGCAAGGTTTTTGATATCGATGCCAACCCGGCGCATTTGTATACGGCGCGGGAGTCGCTCGGCGGCAGGAGCATCGCACAGACCCTGCTCACCCCTACCCGTATCTATGTCCGCAGCATTCTGACACTGCTGCGCAGCGTCGATGTGCGCGGTATTTCCCACATCACGGGCGGCGGTTTTTACGAGAATATTCCCCGCTCCGTCCCGGACGGCCTGTGTGCCGAGATCGACCGCGCGGCGGTTCGTGTTCTCCCGATCTTCCGGGAGATCGCGGCGTGGGGCGGCATTCCCGAGCGGGATATGTTCAACACCTTCAACATGGGTGTCGGCATGAGCGTTATCGTGCCTGCGGCACAGGCACAGGATGCGCTGGATATCCTCATCGCCTGCGGGGAGTGCGCCTATCCGATCGGCACGATCATCGCCGGAGAGGAAAAGGTGATCTTGCGATGAAGCGGATCGCGGTGCTCGTCTCCGGCGGCGGCACGAATTTGCAGGCACTGATCGATGCGCGGGATCGAAACGAGCTGGGCGGCGGTGTGCTCGCGGTGGTGATCGCCACACGCGGGGATGTTTACGCGTTGAAACGTGCGAAAAAAGCGGGCATCCCGACGCTGGTACTGCCGCGCGGGGAATTTGCCGATACACGCGACATGACGGCCGCACTGGTACAGCTGCTTCGGACGTGGCAGATCGATCTGGTCGTGCTGGCCGGGTGCATGATCGTGTTTACACGGGAATTGACGGATGCATACCCGAACGCGGTGATCAACGTTCATCCGTCACTGATCCCCGCCTTCTGCGGGCAGGGATTTTACGGGATGCGCGTACATGAGGCGGTGCTGCGCTACGGGGTCAAGCTCTCGGGCGCGACCGTACACTTTGTCAGCGAGCAGTGCGACGGCGGCCCCGTGATCGCGCAAAAAAGCGTGGCAGTCATGGAAGGGGATACCCCCGAAACGCTGCAAAAGCGGATCATGGAGCAGGCCGAGTGGAAATTGCTGCCGCAGGCTGTGCGGCTGTTCTGTCAGGATCGGCTGTCCGTAGAAGGACGGATCGTAAAAATCAGGGAGGTCTGAATATGAACGTCTATGAAGCAAGATCGATCGAGCAGTGCCTTTGCGGCAACTCCTACCCGGGGCGCGGGATCATTCTCGGCGTTACCCCGGATGGGAAGACTTCTGTGGCCGCTTACTTTATCATGGGGCGGAGCGTCAATTCCCGCAATCGTGTTTTCCGCGAGGAGGAAGACGGGATCCGCACGCAGGCGTTTGATCCCTCGCTGATGCAGGATCCGCACCTGATCCTGTATCACCCTGTCCGCCTGCTCGGACGCGACCTGATCGTCACAAACGGCGATCAGACAGATACCATTCGCGATGCGCTTCTGCGCGGTGAAAGCTGGGAAGATGCACTGCGTACCCGCCGATTTGAAGACGATGCGCCGAACTGGACGCCGCGGATCTCCGGCCTCGTCGCGCAGGACGGCACATACCGGATGTCGATCCTGAAAGCGGCCGACCCGGAGGGCACCTGCTGCGCGCGCTATTTCTGGGAATATCCCGCCGTGGCGGGCGTGGGGCATTTCCTGCACACCTATGTCCGCGATGCCGCACCGATCCTGCCGACATTCGTCGGCGAACCGGAGCGCGCAGCCATCCCGCAGGATATGCACGAGCTGACGGATATGATCTGGAATGCTCTGGACGAAAACAACAAAATATCCCTCTTTGTCCGCTATACGGACATCGCGACCGGTCAATATCGACAGACCATCCGCAATAAATACGCATAAGGAGTGGAGAATATGAAAGAGTTCGAGCTGAAATACGGCTGCAATCCCAACCAGAGACCCGCTTCGGTCTACATGCAGGACGGAAGCGCGCTTCCCTTCGAAATATGCAACGGCCGTCCCGGTTATATCAATTTTCTGGATGCGCTCAACGCCTGGCAGCTGGTCAAAGAGCTGAAAGCCGCCACGGGCATGAGCAGCGCGACCTCGTTCAAGCACGTTTCTCCGACTTCGGCTGCCGTGGGCAACGTGCTGCCGACAGCGCTGAAAAAAGCCTGCTTTGCCGAGCACGTGCAGGGTTTGGATGATGACCCGCTGGCCTGCGCTTACGTCCGCGCCAGAGGCACGGATCGAATGTGCTCGTTCGGAGACTGGGTGGCGCTGAGCGATGTTTGTACCGAGCTGACGGCTTCCCTGATCGCGCCGGAAGTATCCGACGGCGTGATCGCCCCCGGCTATACGCCCGCTGCGCTGGAGATCCTGAAGAAAAAACGCAAAGGCAACTATAATATCGTTCAAATCGACCCGAATTATGTTCCCGCCGCAGAGGAAACCAAGCAGGTGTTCGGCGTGACGTTCCGACAGGGGCGCAACAATTTCGAGATTGGGGAGCACCTGCTGCAAAATATCGTCACAGAAAGCAGGGAACTGCCCGAACAGGCGAAGATCGACCTGATCGTTGCACTCATTACGCTGAAATACACCCAGTCCAATTCCGTCTGCTTTGCTTATGACGGACAGGCTATCGGGGTCGGCGCGGGACAGCAGAGCCGCATCCACTGCACCCGCCTTGCCGGTACGAAGGCCGACACCTGGTTTTTGCGCCAGCATCCGAAGACGCTGTCGCTGCCGCTGCGCGCCGAGCTGGGGCGGGCTGACCGCGATAATGTGATCGACGGCTATATCAACGGAAACGAAGAGGATGTCTGCGCCGACGGCATCTGGCAACGCTATTTTACGCATTGTCCCGAACGGCTGACCGCGTCGGACAAACGGGAGTGGCTCGCGTCTCGTCGGGATGTTGCGCTGGGCTCGGATGCGTTTTTCCCGTTCAGCGACAATATCAAGCGCGCTGCCGCGTCCGGCGTGAAATATATTGCGCAGCCGGGCGGTTCGATCCGTGACGATCAGGTGATCGAAGCGTGCGATGCATACGGCATGACCATGGCGTTTACGGGTATGCGACTGTTCCATCACTGATAAATCGGTTAGGAGGCTCCCATGAAACTGCTTGTTGTAGGTGGCGGCGGCCGTGAGCACGCCATTGTCAAAAGTCTGAAAAAGAACCCCTGTGTAGAGCTGATCTATGCCCTGCCGGGAAACGGAGGCATTGCCCGTGACGCGGTCTGTGTCCCCATCGCGGCGACGGATATTGCCGCGATCGTGCGCTTCGCCGCAGAGCATGCGGTGGATTATGCGGTGGTCGCGCCGGACGATCCGCTGGTGCTGGGCTGCGTGGACGCACTGGAGTCGGCGGGGATCGCCTGCTTCGGTCCCAATGCTGCCGCTGCCGTGATCGAGGGCAGCAAGGCTTATGCGAAAAACATGATGAAGCGCTACGGCATTCCGACTGCCCGCTATGCGATCTTCTCCGAGCTTTCCGAGGCGCTTGCGTATCTTGACACCGCACCGATGCCGACGGTGATAAAGGCAGACGGCCTGGCACTCGGGAAGGGTGTCATCATTGCCCGGACCCGCCGCGAGGCACAGGAGGCCGTCACGGCCATGATGGCGCAGCGGAAATTCGGTGCCTCCGGTGCGACGGTCGTGATCGAGGAATTCCTGGAAGGGCCGGAGGTCTCCGTCCTGGCCTTTACAGACGGAAAGACCGTTAAGCCCATGGTGTCTTCCATGGATCACAAGCGCGCGGGGGATAACGACACCGGCCCGAACACCGGCGGCATGGGAACGATCGCACCGAACCCGTTTTATACCGCGCAGATCGCGCAGCGCTGTATGCGCGAGATATTCCTTCCTACCGTCGCCGCGCTCAATGCCGAGGGACGGATATTTCGGGGCTGCCTCTATTTCGGCCTGATGCTGACATCGGACGGGCCGAAGGTGATCGAATACAATTGCCGTTTCGGCGACCCGGAAACGCAGGTGGTGCTACCGCTGCTGGAAAGCGATCTGCTCACGGTGATGCGCGCCTGCACAGACGGTACCCTTGCCGAAACGGAAGTCAAATTTTCGGGGAAATGCGCCTGCTGTGTTATTACGGCCTCTGCGGGCTATCCGGGACACTACGAAAAGGGCTATCCCATTACGATGAGCGCGGAAGCGACATGCGCGACCTACATAGCGGGCGCAAAGTCGGAAGACGGCGTTTTGAAAACCTCCGGCGGACGCGTCACGGGTACAACGGCCGTGGCCGATACGCTGGAGCAGGCAGTTCGGGAGGCTTATAGACTGGCGGACGGCGTTCATTTTGAAAATGCCTGCCGCCGAAGCGACATCGGTCGGCGCGCGCTGGCCGCTATGGAGGAAGCGTAATGGTTTACCGTATCTATGTGGAAAAGAAGCAGGGGCTGCGCCATGAGGCCGCCGCCCTGTTGCAGGAGCTGCGCGGCGTGCTGGGCATCACCGCGCTGGAAGATCTGCGCCTGTTCAACCGTTATGACGTGGAGCTGAGCGATGAGGCACTGTTCCGCCGCGCCGTGCGCACCGTGTTTTCCGAGCCACAGGTGGATCAGACCTGTGCCGACCTGCCGCAGGGTGCGGCGGTCGTTTTTGCGGTCGAGCCGCTGCCCGGTCAGTTCGACCAGCGGGCGGACTCTGCCGGGCAGTGCATACAGCTGATGACATGCGGCGAGCGCCCTGCCGTGCGTACCGCAAAAGTCTACCAGTTGTTCGGCGCGCTGACGCGGGAAGACGTGGCGGCGATCAAAAAATACATCATCAACCCCGTTGAGTGCCGCGAAGCTTCGCAGGAGGCGGTGCACTCGCTGCATACTGCGCACGAGACAGTCGCAACGGTCCCGACCGTGGAGGGCTTTATTTCCATGGATACGCAGGCGCTGTCCGAACTGCTGACGCAGATGGGACTTGCGATGGATCCGGATGATCTGCTGTTTTTGCAGCACTATTTCCGCGAGGAAGAGCATCGCGACCCGACCGTGACGGAGATCCGTGTGGTCGATACCTACTGGTCGGATCATTGCCGACATACGACCTTTTCGACGCATCTGGACGAGGTGAAGATCGAGGACCCTGCCGTGGGAGAGGCATACCGCCTCTATCTTGCTGCGCGTGAGGAGGTCTATGGCGCAGAAAAGGCCGCAGCGCGGCCGCAGACCCTCATGGATATTGCCACCATCGGCACAAAGGTGCTGAAAAAACGCGGCCTGCTGCCCGAGCTGGATGAAAGTGAGGAGATCAATGCCTGCTCCATCCACGTGAATGCGCCCATCGACGGCGAAATGCAGGACTGGCTGCTGATGTTCAAAAACGAGACACATAACCACCCGACTGAGATCGAGCCGTTCGGCGGCGCGGCGACCTGCATCGGCGGATGCATCCGCGATCCGCTTTCCGGGCGCGCATACGTCCACCAGGCCATGCGCGTTACAGGCGCGGCAGACCCCCGCGTACCGCAGGAGCAGACGCTTGCCGGGAAGCTGCCGCAACGCAAGATCTGCCAGACGGCGGCTGCGGGCTATTCGTCCTACGGCAACCAGATCGGTCTGGCAACGGGGCATGTTGCCGAGCTGTACCACCCCGGTTTTGTCGCCAAGCGCCTGGAATGCGGTGCCGTAGTGGCGGCCGCTCCGGCAGAAAATGTGCGCCGTGCGCGTCCCGAGCCGGGCGATGTCGTGATATTGCTGGGCGGCAGAACGGGACGTGACGGGATCGGCGGCGCGACAGGCTCGTCCAAGAGCCATAATACCGCGTCGCTGGCGACCATGGCTTCGGAGGTGCAGAAGGGGAATGCGCCCGAAGAACGAAAGATCCAACGTCTGTTCCGCGACGGTGCGGTAACGCGCCTGATCAAGCGCTGCAATGACTTCGGCGCAGGCGGTGTTTCCGTCGCGATCGGCGAGCTGGCAGACGGCTTGCAGATCGATCTCGATGCCGTCCGCAAAAAGTACGAAGGACTGGATGGCACGGAGCTTGCGATCTCCGAAAGTCAGGAGCGTATGGCGGTCGTCGTTGCGCCGCAGGACGCGCAGACCTTTATCGACGCCGCCGCGCGCGAAAATCTGGAAGCGTACCGCGTGGCCGTGGTCACGGAAGAAGCCAGAATGGTCATGACATGGAACGGCAGGCGTATTGCCGACCTGAGCCGCGCGTTTCTGGATACGAACGGCGCGGCCAAGCATGCCGCCGTTTGGGTCGATCGGAACGAGCGCCCCGGCTACCTGATCGACCGCACGCTGCGCGAGACGGCCGCCGATCTGAAATTCGCTTCCCGACGCGGCCTGGTGGAGCGGTTTGACTCCACCGTCGGCGCAGGCACGCTGCTGATGCCCTACGGCGGAAAATATCAGGCATCCCCGACGCAGGCGATGGCTGCGTTGCTGCCCGTGCTCCCCGGCCAAACCACCGAGCAGGCGAGCCTGATGGCGTACGGCTGTGACCCGGATCTTCTGACGAGCGACCCGTATACCGGCGCGATCGCCGCCGTGGTTTCCTCCGTGGCCAAGATCGTGGCCGCAGGCGGCGACCATAAAAAGGTATATTTATCCCTGCAGGAATTTTTTGAGAAGCTGCGGGAGGATCCCCGCCGCTGGGGCAAGCCTTTTGCGGCGCTGCTGGGTGCGCTCGTGGCGCAGCTTGCGCTGGGTACGGCGGCGATCGGCGGCAAGGACTCCATGTCCGGCTCTTTCGGAGATCTGGATGTGCCGCCCACGGTGATATCCTTCGCTGTTGCGCCCGCCATGGCGCGGGACGTGATCTCTACCGAGTTTAAGGAGCCCGGGCATCCCGTCTATCGTTTCGGCGGCTTCGATGTGACCGATTTTGACGCCATGAAGGCCGCGTGGGAGCGCTTCGGTGCCCTGCACGCGGCAGGAAAGGTAAGGGCGGCCTGGGCGGTCGAAGGGGGCGGCATTGCCGAAGCGGTGATGAAGATGTCCTTCGGCAATCGGATCGGCTTCCGCTATGAGCCGAATGCGGGACTGGCCTACGGCCCGTTCTACGGCTGGATCGTGGCTGAGCTTTCCGAGGAGACGGAGGGGCTTGAGCTGATTGGCTACACGACGGAAGACCCCGTGATCTGCTACGGCACGGAGGATCCCGTGTCCATTGATGAATTGTACGCGCTGAACGCCGCCCCGCTGGAAGGTGTTTACCCGACAAAAACGGCGTGCGAAACGGCGCATGTGACGACATTTTCTCATACGGGCGGATGCCGAGTTTCTCCCTTGATTCGAAAAACCGATCCGAAGGTGCTGATCCCCGTTTTCCCGGGAACGAACTGCGAATATGACAGCGCCCGCTATGTCATGCAGGCGGGGCTGGACGCGCAGATCCTGGTCATCAACAATCGGTCTGCCGACGGCATCACGGAGTCGGCTGCCCGCTTTGCAAAGGCGGCTGCCGAAAGCCGGATCATTTTCCTGCCCGGGGGATTTTCGGGCGGCGACGAACCGGACGGTTCCGGAAAATTCATCACGGCGTTTTTCCGCAATCCGCAGGTCGCGGATGCGACCATGGAGCTTCTGAAAAATCGGGACGGCCTGATGCTCGGCATTTGCAACGGTTTTCAGGCGCTGATCAAGCTGGGGCTGGTGCCTTACGGTGAGATCATCGACACGGACGAGAACTGCCCGACGCTCAGCTACAACGTCATCGGCCGCCATCAGAGTCGCATCGTGCGCACGCGCGTTGCGTCCGATCGCTCTGTGTGGCTCAGCCGCATGCAGGTGGGCGATGTGGTGCAGGTCCCAGTTTCCCATGGCGAGGGTCGTTTCCTGTGCAGCGAGGCGTTGCTGAAGCAGCTGGCCGAGAACGGCCAGATCGCGACGCAGTATGTCGATCTGAACGGCGTGCCGACAATGGATGTGGACTTTAACCCGAACGGCTCGATCGCGGCGGTCGAGGGCATCACCTCTCCCGACGGCCGTATTTTCGGCAAAATGGGACACGCCGAACGTATCGGGCGGGAACTGTATCGCAACGTCCCCGGCGAGTACGATCTGCACCTGTTCGAGGCTGCTGCCGATTATTTCCGCATTTGAATGCAAAAGCACCTTCTCCGCCCGCCGGAGGAGGTGCTTTGTACAGCTGCATGAAAGAGCAGGGAAAACTTAATCAATTCTTATAGGAAAATGCATTGCAATACTTTGTCATTTGTGGTATCATTTTGTAACGATTTGATACGGGCGAACCGACATGACCGCACCGCTCCGGTGCCGCGCGGTCGGCGCGCTTGGAAAGAGGGAGAGAGAACATGCATTTTTCGGATTTTCTGCGGATCTTCAGCAGGGTGCTGACGACGGTGGTCTCCGTTTACTACTGGTATCAGCTGGGCTATCTTCTGCTTGCGCATCTGCGGACGCACAGAGAGCATAAGCCCCGGACGATGAAAAGCTATGCCGTTCTGATCGCAGCGCGAAACGAAGAACAGGTCTTGCCCCACCTGCTTCGCAGCATTCGGGCGCAAGACTATCCGCAGGATAAGATCGAAGTGTATGTGGTCGCAGATAACTGCACGGACGATACGGCGCGCGTTGCACGCGAGCAGGGCGCGCAGGTGCTGGAACGCTTCAACACGGAGCGACGCGGAAAGGGTTATGCGCTGCACGATCTCATCGGCTACATACGCAGTCTCGGAAAACTGGATAACTACGATGCGTTTCTGGTTTTCGATGCGGATAATCTGCTTGCACGGGATTATGTACGGCAGATCAACCGACTCTGCTGCGATGGTTATGCGGCTTTCTGCGGCTACCGCAATTCCAAAAACTTCGGCACGAACTGGCTGACCTCCGGTTACAGCCTGATGTTCCTGCACGATTGCGTGCATATGAACCGGGCGCGTATGAACATCGGCAGCTCCTGCATCGTCAGCGGCACGGGCTTCGGCTTTACGCGGCAGGTGCTGGAACGCTGCGGCGACTGGAGCTTCTTTACCCTGACGGAGGATACACAGTTCAGCTACTGGTGCGCGGCCAACGGCATTCGCATCGGCTATTGCCCCGAGGCGATGGTCTATGATGAGCAGCCGTCCTCCTTTTCCCAGTCGTGGAACCAACGCCTGCGCTGGGTGCAGGGCAGCTTTCAGGTTGCTACGAAAAGCGGTGCTGCGCTGGGCAGGGGAGTGCTGCATGGCAGCTATCCCTGCTACGAATGCCTGACCATGTCGTTGTGGGGCTACGGACTTGCGGCGTTCAGCCTGCTGCTTCAGCTGCTGTGCGTCCTGCTTTTCGACGGAGCACGGGAGTTTGCGCTGACGCTGGGCAGCTGGCTTGTCAACATTTATGCTTCGCTGTTCGTCATCGGCATGCTGACGCTGGTGACACAGTGGAAACGCATCCCTGCCACGCGTCTGGAAAAACTGCGTGCCCTGCCGACATTTCCGCTGTTCATGCTGACATTCATCCCCATTGCCGCCGCGGCACCGTTCAGCAGATTTCAGTGGAAGCCGATTCGACACAGTGTTGCCGTTTCTGCGGAAAGCCTGCTGGAAAAGCAGGGAGGATCGCAATAAATCCATGCATACGCTTGCAAAATGCGCGGCCATCTGCTACACTGTTTTCGGGAGCGGTGCAGCTCCCCGAAAGGAGAATATGCCATGACACGCTTTTTTGTGCAGCCTGAGGCGCTTCGCAGCGATACGATCACCCTTACGGGAGAAAATGCCCGCCATGCGCAGGTGCTGCGCCTGCGTGCGGACGAAACAGTGCTTTTGTGCGACGGACGGGGACGGGAATGCCTGTGCGCCGTGGCGGATGAAAAAACGCTGACCTTTCGCGTGCTTGAACGCCGCGAAAGCACGACAGAAGCGCGCGTGCGCGTCAGCGTATATATGGCCTATCCCAAAGCGGATAAACTGGAGCATGTTATTCAGAAGGCGACGGAACTTGGTGCATATGAGATCGTCGCATTTCCCGCCGCGCGCTGCATTTCCAGACCTGATGAAAAAAGTCTGGAAAAAAAGCGGGAACGCTGGCAGAAGATCGCGCTTTCCGCGGCAGAGCAGTCCGGACGCGGGCATATCCCCGAGGTCGTGACGGTCGCAAGCTTTGCACAGGCGTTGCAGCGTGCGGCGCAGGCCGACCACGCCCTGCTGTTTTACGAGAAAGAGCAGGCACTGTCGCTGCACGATGCATTGCAGGAGGCACCTTATGAGACGGTGAGCCTGCTGACCGGGCCGGAGGGCGGCCTGGAGGAGAGCGAAGTGGCGCAGGCAGTCGCAGCGGGACTTCGGATCTGCACGCTCGGCAAACGTATTTTGCGCTGCGAAACGGCACCGCTGTGCGCACTGAGCGCCGTGATGTACGACGCGGGCGAGTTTTGAAATTCGGTTCATTCTGAGGTAATGCGCTATGATTAGAAAATACACATTCGGCCACCCCTTTCCAACGGAAGCGGTGGTCACACCCATGCAGGCCGAGCATACGGATCTGCCCTTCCTGTATTGGAGCACGGACGGACAAAAGACAACGGCCGCGCTGCGGATGGAGCAAAGCGTGCTGAACACCCTGAAAACGCAGGAGCTGGGCAGCACGGACGAGGGCGGAAAGCCTTCTCTGTGCTATCGGATGGAAAAGGACGATATCGTCTACGGACTCGGCCAGAGCGTGCGCGGCATCAACAAGCGCGGATGGAGCTACACGGCCTATGCCACGGACGAGCCAAACCAGACCGAGTCGACCAGGAGCCTGTACGCGGCGCATAATTTCCTCCTGATCGACGGGCGCAGCCGCTTCGGCGTTTTCCTGGATCACCCGGGCGAGGTGGAGTTCGACATCGGCTATACCGACCTGCGTCTGCTGCGCATTACGCCGACTTCTCTGGATATGGATGTTTATATCATCGAAGGGGACAGCCTGCGCGACATCGTGAAGCAGTTCCGCCGCATGATCGGGCGCAGCTATATCGCGCCGCGCTGGGCGCTGGGCTACGGCCAGAGCCGCTGGGGTTATGAAACTGCGCAGGATATCCGCGATGTCTGCGACGGCTACCGGGAGCGGGACATCGGACTGGACATGATCTATCTGGACATCGATTATATGCGCGGCTATCGGAATTTTACGGTGGACGACACGGCTTTTCCGAATTTTTCGGAGTTTGTGCGGGAAATGCGCAGCCGTAACATCCACCTGATCCCGATCATCGACGCAGGCGTAAAGGCCGAGCAGGGGTACGTTCAGGATGACGAAGGCGTTCAAAACGGATATTTTGTCAAAAACGAAGACGGAACGGACTTTGTCGGCACGGTCTGGCCGGGGGAAGTCCATTTCCCCGATTTCCTGAACGCGCAGGCGCGTGCCTGGTTCGGCGACCACTATCGCTTTCTGCTTGCGCAGGGGATCGACGGATTCTGGAACGATATGAACGAGCCCGCCGTTTTTTACTCGAAAAACGGGATGCGTCGGCTGCGTGATTCGCTGCAAACGCAGCTTGCCGACGGAACGCTTACGGATGAAAAGATCAACGGCCTCGGCTGGGAGATCGGCGCGCTGAAAAACAGCCGTGAGGACTACCGCTCCATGTACCATGATGCTGACGGTCGCCGCGTTTGCCATGATGATGTACATAACCTTTACGGGTTTTACATGACCCGCGCCGCTGCGGAAGCGTTCGCGCGGGAACTGCCCGACAGGCGCGTGCTGCTTTTCTCGCGCTCGTCCTATACGGGGATGCACCGATACGGCGGGATCTGGACGGGAGACAATCAGAGCTGGTGGTCCCATTTGCGCATGAATTTGACCATGCTTCCCGGCCTGAGCATGCAGGGGTTCCTCTACTCGGGCGCAGATCTGGGTGGATTTGGCAGCGACTGCACGGAGGATCTGCTGCTGCGCTGGTTGGCGCTGAGCCTGTTTACACCGCTGATGCGCAACCATTCCGCGAAGGGGACGCGCATGCAGGAGGTGTACCGCTTCGGCGATACAGCGGCTTTCCGCCGATTGATCGGCCTGCGTTATTACCTGCTGCCGTATATCTACAGCGAGTATATGAAAGCGTGCCTCGGGGATGAGATGCTGTTCCGTCCGCTGGCGTTCGACTATGAAGACGATCCGCATGCACCGCAGGTGGAAGACCAGCTGCTGATGGGCGACAGTATCATGATCGCTCCGATCCTGCAACAGAACGCGACGGGACGGTATGTTTACCTGCCCGAAGAAATGCGGATGCTGCGCCTGCGCGACTGCGGGGACTATGATTCGCAGATCCTTCCGCAGGGACATCACTATGTTTCGGCTGCAACGGACGAGGTGCTGCTGTTCATCCGACCCGATCGGATGATCGTGGTATCCGACGGAGGTCGGTGCGAAGCGGATGTGGACTTTGAGCATGTCAAGCCAATCGCCTTCGTGAAAACGCAGGCGTGCTATGATTATTACTGCGACGACGGAATATCGACCGATGTCTGCCTGCATACGCATTTGCGGCAGATCCGGGTGCAATAAATGTCGGGGGAAGGAAAGAGCGATATGAAAAAAGTGCTGGGGACCGTTTTGCGGACGCTTCTGATTTTTCTGCTGGTGCTTGCCGCGGTGGCAGCCGCCATGCTGATCCATTCGGCGAATTACAGGGTGCCCGATCAGGCGACCGTGATCGCAAACGATACGGGACTCGTGCAGGCGAGTGGACGGGCGCTGTATGACGCACAGGGAAATCTGTTGCAGATCAGGGGCATCAACGCGGGGCAGATCCTGTTGCAGGAAGGCTGGATGAGCCCGTTTTCGCTGGAGCCGATGAAACATGCGGACGGCTCCTATGTCAAAGACGGCGACGGAAACATCCAATATCCCGAGTTTTCCGAGGAAGAGCTGCGCGCGGGTCTGGAAAGCAACCCGAATTTGCGCGACTATGCAACGGATGACCTGCTGAACTATTATTACAGCTGCTTTTTCACGCAGGAGGACTTCCGCATCATTCGAGAAGAGCTCGGGCTGAATACCATTCGTCTGCCGTTTTACTATCGAAACATCCTGAACGAAGATCTGTCAAAAAAAGAGGAGGACGAGGCGTTTGCCTACCTTGACTGGTTCCTCACCGAGGCTGCGGCGCAGGAGTTGTATGTGATCCTGGATCTGCACGGTGCGCCGGGAAGCCAGAACGGCTACGAGCATTCGGGCGCAGCACTGCGCGAGGCTAACCTCTGGAACAGCACTGAAAATTCGCAGGCTACGGTGGAGCTGTGGGACTATGTTTCACAGCACTATACCGTCACCAGACCCGATCTCGGCAAATGGATCGCAAGCTATGACCTGTTCAACGAGCCGACCTACACCTACAAAGGAACGACGACATCGCAATGCTGGGCGCTGATGGACAGGATCTACGACACCATCCGCGAAAACGGCGACCTGCATGTGATCACGCTTTGCGGCTGCTGGGATTTCGGCACGCTGCCCGATCCGTCGGAATACGGCTGGGAAAACGTTCAGTATGAGTATCACTGGTATAACTGGACGCACGATATCCTGCCGTATGACCTGTTCTATGCTTATCAGGATCTTTCCAATATCGGGCGCGATTATGATGTGCCTGTTCTGATCGGGGAATTCACCGCGTTTGAAAACAGTGCGGACTGGGAGCAGATGCTGTCCCTGTTTGAGCGGCGCGGCTATGCCTGGACGGTCTGGAATTATAAGACGGCGGTCACGGGATGGTGGACGTCCTCCTGGGGCGTTTATACCTGCCAGCTGAAATGTATCACGGAAAACGACGATACGAAGTGCAACGTCGCGACCTGCACCTATGAGGAATTTATCGCCACCTGCGAAAAGACCCGCACGGAAAACTGCGCCTCGGGTACGCTTTATCAGGTCTTAGCCGGGCGGAAATAGAAAATAAATGCGGACACCCGAGCGGGTGTCCGCGTTTTCCGTTTCAGGAGGGATCTGTCCGGGAGATGAAATGCGTGGGCGTATACGGCTCTCTTGCGGGGATGCCGTAGGCTTCCCGCCCCAGCGCGATGGAGCGCATCAGGAAAACCATGTTGCGCGCAAGCTGGCGCATCGTTTGCAGCCCTTCTGCGTCGTATTCCGCTTCTCCGGGGGCGCGGCCGTGTACACTGTTCCAGTATTGGCTGGAGCAGATGGGCATACCGCTGATAGTGAAATATTTGTTCAGCTCGTCAAAAGTTGCTGAGCAGCCGCCGCGCCGCGCGACGACGACACTTGCCCCCACCTTCATGGCCTTGCTGAACGAGGTGCTGCAAAACAGCCGATCCAGACAGGCAATCAGCGTTGCGTTGGCCGAGGCATAATAGACGGGTGAGGCAACGACCAGCGCGTCACAGGCTTCGAACTTGGGCGCGAGGGTGTTGACCACATCGTCAAATACGCATTTCCCGGTGACGCGGCAGCTCCCGCAGGCGATGCACCCGCGAACGGGCTGCATGCCGATGCAGCAGGTTTCCGATTCGATCCCTTCGGCGGCGAAAACAGTCTCCATTTCGGCCAGTGCGCGGGCGGTATTTCCGTTTTTTCGGGGACTTCCGTTTATCATAAGTACTTTCATATCGTTTCCTCCCGGTTTTGTTTCCCAAAATCGACCCTTTGCAAAAGCAGCCGCACGGCGGCTTCCGCGGCCTGACGGCGCACGGCTTCGCGATCCCCGGAAAAATGAAACTCCCGGGAAAATGTCTCCGTTTCGTCGGAGATGCCGAGATACACCGTGCCGACGGCGTGGCCGAATTCATCCGCGTCGGGTCCTGCAAGACCCGTAACGGATATGGCCAGATCCGCCTCCAGCAGCTGTCGTGCGCCGTTTGCCATGGCGCAGGCGACCTGCGCCGAGACGGCACCGACGGTTTCCAACTCCTGCCCGCCGACCTGCAAGAGCTTCTGCTTGACGGCGTTCTGATAGCTGATGACACCGCCACGATAGACACGCGAAGCGCCGGGAACGGCGGTCAAAGCCGCGCCGAGCATACCGCCCGTGCAGCTTTCGGCAGTCGCGAGCGTTTTGCCGTCCAGTGCGCGCAGCAGCTCAGAACAAAGCGTCATCATAATATTTCACCACGATCTTTTCCACATCGGCCAGCGCTTTTTCGATCAGGGCTTCCCGCTCCAGCTTCCGCTCGGCGTGGAGCACCTGCTCAAGCGTGGGCTTGGTTTTCGGATGTCGGGGCGTGAACACGGTGCAGCAATCTTCATAGGGGAGGATAGAGGTGTCCAGTGTGCCGATGCGTCGGGCGATCGTGACGATCTCCTCTTTATCCATGCCCACCAGCGGCATGAAGATCGGAAGATCGACCACGGCACCCGTCACGGCCATGGCCTCCATGGTCTGCGAGGCGACCTGCCCGAGGTTTTCACCGGTTATCAGCGCGCCGCAGCCGTGTTGCAGGGCGATGCGCTGGGAGATCTCCATCATAAATCTGCGCATGATGAGCGTGAAGAATTCTTCCGGGCAGTTATCGCGGATGGCCTCCTGGATCTCCGTAAACGAAACGATATTCACGGTCATTCGGCCGCAGTAGCGTGTGACCAGCCGCGCCAGCTCGATGACCTTGTCTTTGGCAAGCTGCGAGGTGTACGGGTAGGAGAAAAAGTGAACGGCCTCGATCTCCACGCCGCGCTTGGCGATCATATAAGCGGCGACGGGGGAGTCGATCCCGCCCGAGAGCAGGCACATGGCACGCCCGCCGACACCCGTGGGCAGGCCGCCCGCACCGGGCTCGGCAGGGCCGTGTACATAGGCTGCCAGATCGCGCACCTCAACATAGACCGTGTAGGCGGGGCGGTGTACATCCACGGCGGTATCGGGATGGGCTTCGGCCAGCCGCCCGCCGATCTCCTGCGAGATTTGGATGGAAGTAAGCGGGAAGCGCTTGTCGGAGCGTTTGGACTCGACCTTAAAGCTCGCAGCCTGCGCCAGATCATCGCCGAGGTAGTTCTCGATCGCCTCAAAAATAGAGTCGATGCTCTTTTCACAGGGACGGCAGCGACACAGGCTGACTATGCCGAAAACGCTGTGACAGGCATCCCACGCGCCGTCCACGTCGCAGATGTCGTCCATCGGCTCGACATACAGGGTTGATTGCAGCAGATATACATCGAATTCTCCGAACGGCTTGACGCGGCGGCGCACATTGGCGCGCAGGCGGTTTTCGAATTGACGCTTGTTTGCGCCTTTCAGGACGATCTCGCCCAGCTTGAGTAAAAAGATTTCTTTCATGGTATTCCTCTTTCCCGGGAAAAGCCGACTGCGCGGCGTTTCCTCAGTGATTTCCTAAATTCACCGCGCGATACTGGATCGCTTCGGCAATATGGCGGGGACAGATGTCCTCGCTTCCGTCCAGATCGGCGACGGTGCGCGCGACCTTCAAAATGCGGTCATAGCTTCTCGCGGTAAGCCCCATGGCATCGAAAGCCTGCTTCATCAGGGCAGCGGACGCATCGTCCAGCGCGCAGTAGCGCCGCAGTTCCTCGGGGCCCATACGGGCGTTACACAGGCCGCTGCTTTCAAACCGGGCATTCTGGATCGCGCGTGCGGCATTGACGCGCGCCTTTACGGCGGCGGAGGGCTCCGCTTCCGCTCTTGTGCGCAGTTCCTCAAAGTGTACGGAGGGGACTTCCACCACAATATCGATCCGATCCAGCAGCGGCCCGGAAATGCGGCTCCGATATTCGTTGACCGACCGCTCCGAGCAGGTGCAGCGACCGTCCGGGTCGCCGTACCAGCCGCATTTACACGGGTTCATGGCGCAGACCATCATAAACTCCGCAGGGTATGTGACGGCACCGGAGACACGGGAGATCGTGACCGTCCCGTCCTCAAGCGGTTGCCGCATCAGATCGAGGGTATCGCGCCGAAATTCAGGGAGTTCATCGAGAAACAGCACGCCCTTATGGCTCAGAGAGATTTCGCCCGGACGCGGGTTCGTGCCGCCTCCGACGAGCCCCGCGTTGGAGATCGTATGATGCGGGCTGCGGAACGGCCGCTGCGTGACCATGGGCGAAGACGGGGTCAACATACCCGTTACGGAGCAGATCTGCGTGATCTCCAGCGATTCTTCCCATGTCATATCCGGCAAAATACCGGGAAGACGTTTGGCAAGCATACTTTTTCCGGAGCCGGGCGGGCCGATCAGCAGGACATTGTGGCTTCCTGCGGCGGCGACTTCCAGCGCACGTTTGACGTTTTCCTGCCCAAGCACATCTTTCAAATCGGGCACGACGGACTGCACAGGCTTCGGGAGCCAGATCGGCTCCTCCGCCAGCTCGCATTCCCCGTTCAGCCCTGCGGAAAGCTCACGGATGTTGTGCACCGGGATCACCGCCGGGCCGCGGGCAAGCGTAGCCTCGGGGGCGTTCTCGGCCGGGACGAACAGAACGCGGATCCCGGCAGCCTTAGCCGCCAGCGCCATGGGAAGCACGCCGCAGACCGGCCGCACCGTTCCGTCCAGCCCGAGTTCTCCTACAAATGCGGCGCTCGAGCGCGGACGGCGGATGCTTCCGGCGGCACACAAAATGCTCAGCAGGATCGGAAGATCATAGTGCGTCCCTGCCTTTTTCACGCTGGCCGGCGCGAGATTGACGGTGATGCGGCTGGAGGGGAAGGTCAGCCCCGAGTTCTTTGCTGCCGCCCGCACGCGTTCCCGCGCCTCTTTGACCATGGCGTCGGGTAGACCTACGATATCAAAGCCGGGCAGACCGTTGGAAATATAGCACTCTGCGGCGACGCTTGTGCCGCGAATACCGGAAATGCCGAGCGTCTGTACGCTGCAAATCATGTAACCGCCTCTTTTCTCTGCTTTTTACGGATATGATACCTGATTTTTGCGAAAAAAACAAGGGCTTTCTGCTGATTTCCGCGTCGTGATCCCCGAAAAAGGGAAAGCGCTATTTGCGCGGCGGCAAAAGGATGGGCTGAAGCTGCTTTCCCGCAACGGCGGCTTCTGCGGCGGGCAAAAGCAGGTGAAGATCGGCAAGCATGCTGGTCGGCTTGTGCAGCGGGTCGTCCTGCCCGAAGGGAACGAAGTAAATGTGCTTGCGCGCCAGAAGGATGCCGATGTTTTCGGCAGCGACCGACAGCGCATCATTTGTCGACAGCGCGAGCAAAACGGGGCGCGCGTTGCGCAAATGACTTTTGACCGCCATGGTAACGGGGCCGTCGGCAATGCCGTGCGCGATCTTTGCCAGCGTATTGCCTGTGCAGGGGGCGACGATCAGAAGCTCCAGCAGCTTTTTCGGGCCGACAGGCTCGACTTGCTCGATCGTGTGCAGTACCTGCTCGCCGCAAATGCGCTCGGCCAGCGCGACGTGCTGCGCGGCGTTGCCGAAGCGCGTATCGGTTCGGTACGCGGCATCGGAAAAAATCGGGTATACGTGGTGGCTCTGCGCCACGGCTTCCATCGCGGGAAAAACCTGTGAAAAAGTGCAAAAGCTTCCGCATACGGCAAATCCGATCTCCATACCTACTCCTTTCCGAGCTGCCGCGCGACTGTGCGCGCGATCAATGCACCGGCACTTTCCGGCGCTTCTTTTCCGGGCAGTCCCCGCGCCCAGATTACCCGTTCGCCCGAGATCCCGCGCACGGACGCAAGATCGATCAGAACACAGCATGGATCGGCACCATCGCCGTCCAGAACGGGCGCGGGCGCGGTGTTGAAGATCACGCGGTATCCGCGCGGATCGATCCTGCCCGGCACTTCTGTGCGATATCCGCACGCCGCCAGCATCGCGCGCCGCGCTTCATCGCGGGAGGCAACGCTGACACATGCCCCCATATGATGAAGAAGCGGCGCAAGGGATCGGCCGATCCGCCCCCAGCCGATGACGAGTACATTGCACTGCATGAGCGTGCATGGCAGTTCCCGCATGGCAACTTTCACGGCGCAATGCGCGGTGATCGCGGCGTTTTCCGCCAGATATTGTTCGTCGCACAGAAGATCGATCGTACGCCGATCGGACTGTGGCAGATTGCCGCCGATCATGGTGACGGAATCGGGCAAAGCATCCGAAGCCGGCAACGCATCTGTCGGAATAGGCAACAGAACGTGCGTGATCGAGCTGTCGGGTTCTTCCGTCACGCAATAGCCCATTTGCCGAAGCGATGCTGCGGCAAAACGAATGGGCGGGGTGCATTGCGGTATGTATAACTTAAGCTTATTCATGGCAGCGACTCCTTTCCTGCCAGAATATGTATGCTGTCGCCCCAATGTGCTTGATTTTTCACGCTTTTCCTGTATAATGAAGATGTGAGGTGGTTGCGATGCAAAGACTTGGCTTTATTCACGATATGCTGGATGTCAAAATGCTGATCCTGTTCGTTATGGCCAGGGTCAAATACCCCATTACGATGCAGGAAATTTATGAGCTGTGTTATCAGGATGACTGCGTGAGCTATTTCGATATCTGCACGGCGATCCCGCAGATGGTCGAGTCCGGGCATCTTCTGCAAGCTGAGGGGGAGAAGTTTGAGATCACGCCCAAAGGACGCGAGACGGATTCGCTTACGTCGGACTCCATTGCATTTACCGTGCGCCAGCGCGCGGAAGACGCGGTAGATGGCTTCAACCGCAGGACCCGCCGTGCAGACCGGGTCAGCACGAATGTGCAGGCGTGCGGGACGGGCGGCTTTTCCGCACGGATGTCGCTGAACGACGAAATGGGAACATTGATGAATATGGAGCTTTTTGCCCCGGATCAACGCCGTGCCGTACATCTGAGCCGCCTGATGGAAAAAAAGTCCGAGATGCTCTATGCACTCATCATGGCGGAGCTGCTGGACGATACCGAAGAGGAGTGACGGCGCAGGCACTTGCGTATATTTCGCCCCGTTCCCGCACGTTTTTACTTGCCAAGCGGGAAAAACCGTGCTATACTATATATACACCGAGCAGATCGGTGATAATGAAAGGAGCTGCCGCATATGAAATTTCAGTACAGTGAGAAGAAAGTCAAATTGCCGGGGAATGTCCATGCCTATGCAGAGAAGAAAGTCATGAAACTGGCACGGTTCTTTGATGAGGATGCGGAGGCACTTGTTGTCTTTTCTGTGGAAAAGAACCGAAACATTGTCGAGCTGACCGTTCACGGTGCCGGCACATGGTTTCGGGCGAAGGAAAGCACGTCGGATATGTTCGCGTCAATCGATGCGTCCGTCGGCACGATCGAGGGGCAGATCCGCAAGAACAAGACCCGCCTGGCTCGCCGCCTGAAGCAGGACGCGTTCACCAGAACGGTGGAAGAAACCTCGTTTATCCCGCAGGAGGACGAGGAAGACCTGAGCATCGTCCGCGTGAAGCATTTCCCGATCAAACCGATGCGCCGCGAGGAAGCCGTGCTGCAGATGAATTTGCTGGAGCACACGTTCTTTGCCTTCCGTGACGAGGACAACGAGGGCGCTTTTGCCGTAGTGTACAAGCGTAACGATGGCGGTTACGGCCTGATCGAGGATCAAAACTGACCGCACTGCCGCAAAACGGGCTGACGGAATAACACAGGATCGACCGGGGCTGAAAAATGCCCCGGTTTTTTGCGTAAATTCGGAAAATTTTGCTTGACATTTCCGAACTCCTGCTGTATAATCCTAAATACTACGGCAAACGCACCGATCAAAAACTTTTTTCGGAAATTATGAAAAAAGGTTCTTGACAAAGGGCGAAAGATGTGGTAGGATAAGCAAGTTCGCGAAAGCGAGCGAATGTACCTTGTAAATTGAATAACGCAAAGACGAAC
>CAZIGE010000006.1:0-38577 GCA_964538475.1 uncultured Oscillospiraceae bacterium
TTTCCGTTTCGCCGCCGCCCTTGGCCAGCAGGATGCGCGCGTCCTCGATCACCGGGGTATCCAGCGCGCAAAAGCCGTAGGAAGCGTATGTTTTGCGCAGGATATCCGCCATGCGCTCGAATTTTGCCTGCTTTTCCGGCAAAAGCTCCATAAAGCCGGACAGCGTGCGGGGTTTGATGATCTCCATTGTGTTCCTCCGAAAAAAATCAGTATCGCGGTTTGGTGCGCAGCACCTCGCGCCAGGCCAGATCTCCGCGTTGCAGACCCATGATGAACATCTCGGCGCTTGCGAGATTGGTGGCGATGGGGACATTATGCTTGTCGCAGTGGCGGATCGTTTCGATCATCTGCGTGTCGTCCCAGGCATCCGTAGAGTTGGGGTCGGTAAACAGCAGGACCAGATCGATCTCGTTGTAGGCGATGCGGGCGTTGATCTGCTGATGGCCGCCCTGCTTATGGCTCAGCAGCAGCGTGATGGGCAGACCCGTGTTATCCGCGATCAGGCGACCCGTCGTGGCGGTGGCATACAGCTGATGCTTGGCCAGCACGCTTTTGTACGCAGTGCAGAACTGGACCATCAGTTTTTTCTTTTTGTCGTGCGCCAGAAACGCAATATTCATACCGTTCACTCCTTTATTTCATGGGCAGGGCAACAAATTTGCCCTGTAATCGTTTGGCAATGCGGCGGCAGGCGAGACTCGCGCCGCATCTGCGGCGGTAGCGCAGCAGCGGCGTGTCGAACGCGGCTGCCAGGGTGACGTTTTCATCCTCGGGCACGATGCCCAGGAGCGGGAGCCCGGCGGTGTCCATGACATCGTCCACCGTCAGCGCCATGGAGGCGATCATTTTCGGGCGCACCCGATTGAGGATAAGGCGGGCATTGTCGCGCCCCATCCGCTCCAGCTCCTGCGCGACCTGCGCGGCATCGCGCACGGCGGCAGGCTCTGCGCCCGTGACCACAAGGCTGCGGTCGGCCGCCGCGCAGCACAGGCGCAGCGCGGCATCGATCCCGGCGGGCGCGTCCAGAAAGATATGATCGAACGTGCTGCGCACGCGCGTGAGCATGGCGTGGAATGCGGCGCTGTCGATCTCGCCCGGGGTGCAGCCGACCGGTGCGGTCAGGAAAAACAGAGTGGGAAATTCCGGGTGTGCCGCGGCGTGGCAAATGTCGTATTCGCCCCGGCAGATGTCCAGAAAGGACAGCGCGTCCATGCGGCGCAGCCCCAGGGAGATATCCAGATTGCGCAGCCCCGCGTCGCAGTCGATACACAGAACATTTGCGCCGCTGTCGGCCAGCGCGGTGGAGAGCCCGGCGCACACGGAGGTTTTCCCCGTTCCGCCTTTCCCCGATATGACCGCGATGATCTCACCCAAGAAGCCCCACCCCCTCCATCTTAGAATATCTTCATTATAAAGCAATAACGCACAAATAGCAAGAGGAAATGCGTTCGATAATTAAGTTTTTTCATCATTTTTCACAAAACGCGTCGAAAGCAGCGAAAGCCGACCCCCGAACGGGATCGGCTTTCGTTCCTTTGCCTTACTGCTTCACGAATACCTGCATACCGGGCGCATCCGCTGCGAGAGCGGCGGTGCGGTACAGCACCTGCGCCGCCTCCGCGCGGGTCATCGGCGCGTCGCGCAGCGTAAGGCCGTTTTCGGCCATAACGGCGATGGCCGTCGCCGCCCATGCGGGCGCGGTGTCCGTGTCGGGCTCGCCTGCCGCGGGCAGGTCAAGCGCGTTTTGCAGCATCAGCGCCGCTTCCGCACCGCTGATCGTTTCGTTCGCGCCGAAGGTCGTGCCGTACGGCCAGCCCGCCGTCAGCCCGCAGCGCATGGCCGCCGCGAGATACGGGCGCAGCCAGGTGGGCACCTCGTCGTCAAAGCCCGTGTAGGTCGCGTTCTCGTCCACAGCCAGTTTCAGCGTCTGTACCAGCATGGCCGTAAATTCCCCGCGGCTGACCGACTTTTCCGGCTGAAAACACAGCTGCGCGTTGATGGTTTCGCCGACGAACAGGCCGTTGTTTTTCAGCCATTCCGCCGCGAAGCGGCTGTCCGAGCCCATGGTATCGGTGTATTGGCGGCCGCTGTCCGCCTTCAGAACGGTGATCGTCACCGTGGCCTCGCGGGATACCTTTCCGCCCTCGTCCGTGACGGTATAGGTGAACGAATCGGTGCCGACTTTATTTTTCTTCGGCGTGTAGGTGTAGGTGCCGTCGGCATATACGGTCACATCGCCCCGACGGGGGCTGCGCGTCACGGTGTAGGTCAGGGCGGAGCCTTCGGGGTCGCTTGCCGACAGTGTGCCGGAATTCGACAGGTTTTTATAGGTTTCCAGCGTCGAATCCAGCGCAACGGGCGCTTTGTCCGCCTTGCCGCGGACGGAAACGGTCATCGTGGCGGACGGCGCGACGCGATCGGCGTAAATGGGAAGATATGTGACGACGGCCTGCCGATCCTCCTCGGAGCGCAGCGGCACGAACGTCATCTGCCCGATCTGTTCGGCGGTCAGGATATCCCCGTTTTGCAGCACGCGGTTGCCCAGCAGGATCGTGCCGACCTGCGCATCGGGCAGCGCGGTGATGCAGATCCCGCACAGCGCCTCGCCGCTGCCGAAATCGCCCGCCGTGAAGCAGTAGGCGGTGTCGCTGTCCACCTCGGCGGCGGTCACGCCCGCCGCAACGCCCAGCAGCAGCGCCGAGAGCAGGAAAAGAGAGAAAATTCGCCTCATGATAAAGCCTCCTTCTGAAAGTACAAGCCTATTCTTTGCCGAAGGGAGGAAAAATATACACACGAAAGCAGAATTTGTCTTTTGCGCATCCTGTCCCTTCGCAAGCGCGGGAGCCGGAAGGTGCGGCGGGATCGCCGAAGGATGCAAAGAGCCGTGTCGGGCGGTACCGACACGGCTCGGAAGTATTCAGGTCGTCTCCTGTGCGCGCTTTTTCATCAGCGCACGCATTCTGGCGGAATGATCCAGCTCGCGCTTGCGAATGCGCAGGCTCTTGGGCGTGCATTCAAGCAGCTCGTCGTCGGCCAGGAATTCCAGGCACTGCTCCAGCGAGAACACGCGCGGCGTGACCAGACGGATCGCATCGTCCGAACCGGCGGCGCGCATATTGGTCAGCTGTTTGCGCTTGCAGACGTTCACGGTCATATCCTCGTTTCGGCTGCAAATACCCACGACCATGCCCGCATAGACCTGCACGCCCGGCCCGATAAAGAGCGTGCCGCGCTCCTGCGCCGCGCCCAGACCGTATGCCACGGCTTCACCGCTCTCGTGCGCGATCAGACTGCCCACCAGACGGCGCTCGATCTCGCCCTTCATGGGTGCATAGCTGTCGAGCACGCTGGATATGATGCCCTCGCCCTTCGTATCCGTCAGGAATTCGCTGCGATAGCCGAACAGGCCACGCGACGGCACCAGAAATTCCAGCCTGTAGCGGCTGCCCATGGGGGTCATGCTCAAAAGGTCGCCCTTGCGACGCCCTATTTTCTCGATGACGCTGCCCATGCATTCCTCGGGAACATCCGCGACCATCCGCTCGATCGGCTCGCACAGCTTGCCGTCGATCGTTTTGGTGAGCACACGGGGGGTGGAAACGGAGAACTCAAAGCCCTCGCGCCGCATAGTCTCCATCAAAATGGACAGGTGCATCTCGCCGCGCCCGGCCACGTTGAACGCGTCCGTGCCCTGCTCGGTCACATGCAGGGAAACGTCCTTCAAAAGTTCCCGTTCCAGACGGTCGCGCAGGTTGCGGGAGGTGACATATTTGCCCTCTTTTCCGGCAAACGGAGAGTCGTTGACGGCAAAGGTCATTTCAATGGTCGGATCGCTGATCTTTACGAACGGCAGCGGCTCCACCGTTTCCGTGGCGCACAGGGTACGGCCGATGGTGATATCCGCCATGCCGGAGAGCGCGACGATCTCGCCTGCGGAAGCGCTCTGCACGGGATTTTTGCCCAGACCGTCGAATTCATACAGGGCGACGACTTTGCCTTTGGCGCGAATGGCGGGGTCGTGATAGTCGCAGATCGTGACCTCCTGATTGACGCGGATGACACCGCGCTCCACACGTCCGACGGCGATTCGCCCGACGTATTCGTTATAATCGATGGAGGACACCAGCATTTGCAGCGGTGCGTTTTCGTCGCCGCCGGGCGCGTCGATATACTGCACGATCGTCTCGAACAGCGGGGTCAGATCGGTGCCGACCTCATCCGGGCTGTAGGAAGCGGTGCCCTGCCGCCCGGAGCAGAAAACGGTGGGGGAATTGAACTGCTCGTCCGTCGCATCCAGATCCAGCAGCAGCTCCAGCACCTCGTCCATGACCTCATGGACGCGCGCGTCGGGCTTGTCGATCTTGTTGACGGCCACGATCACCTTATGCCCCAGTTCCAGCGCCTTTTGCAGCACGAAGCGGGTCTGCGGCATGGGGCCTTCGGCCGCGTCCACCAGCAGGATGACACCGTTGACCATTTTCAGGATGCGCTCGACCTCGCCGCCGAAATCGGCGTGGCCGGGGGTATCGACGATGTTGATCTTATAATCTTTATAGTGTACCGAGGTGTTCTTGGCCAGAATGGTGATGCCGCGCTCGCGCTCCAGATCGCCGGAGTCCATAACGCGATCCTGTGTGGCCTGATTTTCCCGATAGATGCCGCCCTGCTTGAGCATTTCGTCCACCAGCGTGGTCTTGCCGTGGTCGACGTGGGCGATGATGGCGATATTTCGAATATGATCCTGAGAAACCATAGGGGTTGTCTCCTTTTATCTGTTAATTTTGCTCACAACTGTTTAATATAGCACCGCAGCGCGGAAAATGCAACAGGAAATTCGGCGTTTGCGCCCGCATCGGCAATTTTTTCGCTTCGCGCGCACATCAGCGGGGCGCGGCGGGGAAAAATACGTCGCTGCGGTGCTCCGTGTCGAAAAGCGCGTTATATTGCAGCGCGCGATACTGTTCCAGCAGCGCTGCCTCCTCGCCCTGCGCCGCGTCATACGGCAAAAAGGTCTGCTGCGCGGCGCTGTAGTAGCCGAGGGCGTTCATGGCGGGGATGCGGCTGCGCACCGTCTGCAAAAAAGCGCGGTAGGCAGGCTGCGCAAGTCCGGCAGCCTCCCACAGCTCGTTGAGCAGGAAACTCTGCCCCACCGTGCCGACATCCCGCGCCCGGATCGGCGCATTTGACCAGATAAAAAACGGCGTACAGTAGCGCGCCATCTGCTGCGACAGCGTTTCCGCCGCGCCGCCCTGCAACTCGCGATAAAACGCTTCGGAAAGCGCGGGCAGATGATCCCCGAAAAACAGGACGAACACCGGCTCGTCCCACGCCGAAAGCCGCGTAAGCAGCATTTCCAGCGCCGCATCCGAGCTGTGCAGCAGGCTCAGGTACTGCTCTGCATCGGCATAGGTGCCGTCGTAGCCCGACAGGCGGACGGTATCGTCGCCGGGATCCCAAGCAGCCGTGTAACCGCCGTGATTTTGCATCGTGATACCGAACAGGAACAGGGGCGTATCCGCCTCTTCCAGCAGGGACAGGAGCTTTTCGTACATCCCCGCGTCGCTGACCAGGCCGCGTATGCGCGCAGCATCGGAAAAATCGTCCTCAAAATACAGCCGATCCACGCCCAGACGCGTATAAACCGTTTCGCGCATCCAGTTTTCCGCGCGTGCGGGGTGCGCGACGGCGGTCGTGTAGCCCATGCGCGCCAGCGCGGAGAACATGCTGCTGTCCGAAGCGGCGCGCTGTTGCAGCGGATAGCTGCCGTCGGGCAGAAAGCCGAGATTGTGCCCGGTCAGCAGCTGAAATTCGGCATTGGTCGTGCCGCCGCCGAAGGTGGCGCTCAGCGCGTAGCCGTGAATCGTTTGGCTTCGCAGCGTGTCGAAAAAAGGCGTAGGCGCGATATCCGTATGCAGCGTGCCCAGCACGTTCAGATCGGCGAACGACTCGTTCATAATGACCAGGATGTGCGGCATTTCCCGCGCGTCCGTTTCGCAGGCGTACTGCGCCTCCCACTCGCGCAGGGCATCCGCGTCGTACCCCTGCGGCGGCTGTGTACGAAGCGTGCGCGTATGGCACAGAAAATTCAGCAGGTACCCGTTGCATACCGTGCCTTCGTTCTGATAGGCATAGACGGGCAGCTCCGCCGTGCCGAAGCACAGCACGGCAATGCCGACTGCGGCCGCGATCGCGGCGGGAAGGCGTCGTCTGCGCGCGCCGCCCGCAGGCAGCGCAAAACCGAGCAGGCCGTATACCGCAGCCAGCGCCCACGCGTAGAAAAAGGGCGCGTCGGCGGCAAAGGAATATCGCCCCGCGACGGCGCAGGCCGTCGCCAGCGCCGAAAAATCGTGCGCGGTCAGCTCGCTCCCGCGAAAGCGGTAGACATAATAATTCCCCGCCGTCAGCGCCATGGGCAGCAGCAGCCCGAGCAGCACGCCGCAGCGGAAGCTCCCGCTGCACGCAAGTGCGAGCAGGACGGGAACGAGCACGCACACCGTACCCAGCGCGATGCGCAGCGGGGTCATGCCGGAGAGGTCACAGTTGAGCATCAGCTGCGTCAGCACCAGCCCCACGGGGCAGGCCAGCAGCGTCCACACCCATTGCAGCGCGGCGGCGAGCCGCGCGCTGCACGACAGTTTCCCGTGTATCGCCGCAAGCAGCAGCACGCACAGTGCCGCGGTCGGGGCGGCCGCAGCGCCGCACAGCCGCGAAGTGACCGCGCACAGCAAAACCGCCGCCGTGCCGATGCAAAGCCGCGGCACGGATGTGCAAAACGCGAACCGAAGGAAGCGGCGCGGGCGCGGCATTTCATCGCGCATAGGCATGTCCCCGCTGTTGCAGAACATCGATCCATTCGCGCACCGCTCCGTCTCCGCCGCGATGCGCGCAGACATAGTCCGCCTCGGCGCGCACCTCCGGCACAGCCTGCGCCGGGCAGGCCGACAGGCCGCACAGGCGCATACACGGCAGATCGTTTCGGTCGTCGCCGATGCAGGCGATCTCCTGCGGAGAGATGCCCAGCTGCGCAGCCAGCCGCCGAAGCGTTTCCGCCTTATCGGCCACATCCTGATAAACGTGCGTGATATGCAGCTGCGCGGCGCGCTGCGCCGTGATGGGGCTGCTTCGCCCGCTCAGGATCACGGGCAGGATGCCGAGCTGCGGCAGGATATGGGCGATGGCGTAGCCGTCGTGGCAGTCGAACACCTTCATCAGCTCGCCGCTTTCGCCGAGGTAGAGCTTTCCGTCCGTCAGCGTGCCGTCCACGTCCATAACGAGCATTTTGATCCGCATATCATCCCTCCTGTACCGCGAGATATACGCGCCGCAGCTGTTCCAGCAGCGACGGCAGCTGTGCAAGGTCTATCATATTCGCGCCGTCCGACAGCGCCCGGTCGGGATCGGGGTGTACCTCCATAAACAGGCCGTCCGCGCCGACGCTGAGCGCCGCCTTTGCCAGATACGGCGCAAATTCCCGATCTCCGCCGCTTGCGGTGCCGTTCCCGCCCGGTTTCTGCACGGAATGCGTCGCGTCAAACAGAACGGGCACGCCGAACTGCTTCATCACACGAAGCCCCGTCATATCCACCACCAGCGTGTTATAGCCGAAGCTCGTCCCGCGCTCGCAGAGCATCACTTTGTCGTTGCCGCTCTGGCGCACTTTGTCCACGCAGTTTTTCATATCCCACGGCGCAAGGAACTGCCCTTTTTTGATGTTGACCCACTTGCCTGTCTTTGCGGCGGCAACGAGCAGATCGGTCTGACGGCATAAAAACGCGGGGATCTGGATCACATCCGCTACCTGCGCGACCGCGCACGCCTGCCACGGCTCGTGGATATCGGTGCACACGGCGACACCGCAGCTGTCCGCGACTTTTTCGAGGATGCGCAGCCCCTCTTCGAGCCCCGGCCCGCGAAAGGACGAAAGCGCGGTGCGGTTGGCTTTGTCAAACGATGCTTTGAAGGTAAACGGGATGTCCGCCGCGTCCGTCATGTGCCGCAGGCGCTCGGCGATGTGCAGCGCCATCGATTCGGACTCCAGAACGCACGGCCCCGCGATCAGCTGAAACATGGGCATCCTCCTTATCGGAACGAGTCGTTTTCGCGCATATACCGCTCGACGCGCGCCAGATCCTTCGGCGTATCGACGGAGAGCGACTTGCAGTGCGCGTTGCGATAATAGCAGTCTTTTCGGTTTTCCAGAAAACGGAACGAGTCATTTTCCTCGATCTTCTCGATCGGGCCGCGCGGGGTGGTATGGTAGAAATCCAGCGCCGCCCTGCTGAACGCGGCAACCCCGACGAATTTCTGATAGGCGTAATCCATATCGCCCTTGGGGAACGGGATCGGGCTGCGGGAGATGAACAGGCAACGGCCGTCCCGAGCGGTCACGACCTTGAGATTGGACGGGTCGACCACCTCGACCGGGTCGGAAAAATCCGTCATCAGGTTGCACACATAAAAGCCGTCGTCCGGCAGCGCATCGGGGATGCACTGCACGATATCGCGTGCGAGCACCATCGGCTCGTCGCCGTTTATCATGACATACAGCGCCGCATCCACCTGCTGCGATACCTCCCACAGCCGCTCTGTGGCCGTCTCGCATGTGTCGGAGGTCATCAGCACCTTCGCGCCGAATGCTTCGGCGGCGGCACGGATGGGCGCGCTGTCCGTTGCCACATAGACCTCGTCAAGGGCGGAAACTTCACACGCGTGCTTCCAGACCCAGTACAGCATGGGCTTGCCGCACAGCGGGGCGAGCGGCTTCATGGGGAAGCGGGACGAGCCGCCCCGCGCGGGGATCATGCCTATGATCTTCATACGATTTCCTCCGATTCGGCGGCGCGGCAAGCGCGCCTGCGCAAAAATGTACGGACAGCCCGCTTTTCTTCGTCCTCCATGATAAAAAACCACAGCGCGGCGCACCACAGCAGCGAATACAGCGCGATCCCGCCCGCCAGATACACGGGAACGGTGAAATCGACCACACGGGAGATCGCGCACGCCGCGCCGCACAGCAGCGCAGCCGGAAGGAACGCGGGCAGGACCTTTTTCCAGAACAGCGGGATGTCCAGTCCGACCCGCCTGCGGTAATATATGTTCATAATGACACCCTGCCCGAGCAGGTATGCCGCACCCGTCGGGAGCGCCGCACCGACGATCCCCCAGCGCCGTGCCATCGGGATCGTCAGCACGATGTTGCACACGGCGATGCCCAGATAAACGAGTGCGCGGAAACGGTGCAGCCCGCGGGCATACAGCACGCTGTACGCCCCGCTTTGCAGCAGAGCGATACAGTTGGGGAGCATCAGGATCAGCGCCACCGCGTAAGCCTGTGCGTAGGCCTCGCCCGCGTAAAGCGCGAGAAACGGCCGCCCGAATGCCGCAAAGCCGGAGCAGATCGGCAGCACCGCGAACGCCTGGATGCGTCCGATGCGAATGACCATGGCATCCACCTCGCGCGCGTCGGCGCGGCGGAAGACCATGCGGCTCAGCTGCGGCGAGAAAAATGCGGGCGCGATCTGCGAGACGCGAAACAGCATATCCGAAAACGCCGCACCGACGCTGTAGACCGCTGCGGCATTCGCCGCCAGCGACGGTGTCGCGCCCAGAATGACGGTGTCGGTCGCGCCGTAGATCTGCGCGACGAGCCCGCCGAGAAATACCCACACGCAATAGCGGAAAATGTCGCGGAGCGCATCCGTCGGCAGCGAGCGGTAGATCGGGCGCATCTTCATGCGCTTTTTCACATAAAATGCATAGGCGATTTTGGATAAGATGCCGAAACACAGCGAGATTGCCGCCAATCCGACCGCGCGCAGCCCCAGATACAGCGCCGCAAGGTCGGCACACGGCAGGAGCACGGTGGCCAGCACATCGACCGTGCGGGCGAAGACGAACCGCTCCTGCGCGAACACCAGCGCGGTGTTCGCGGCGGCGGAAAAGCCGACGGCCGTGTCGGCGGCCAGCAGCACGAGCAACACGCGCACACGGCGCAGTTCCCGCGCGGTCAGCGAAGCGCCGTAAAGCAGCTCCAGCTTCCACGCCAGCAGCACCCCGCCCAGCATCGCCGCCAGTGCGGCCAGATCCAGCAGCACCCGAAACAGTGCGAGCATCCGCGCCTGTTCCCGCGCGCCGCCGCGCACCTGCGCGCGGATCAGAAAATGCGACGCCGCCGAACCGATTCCGAAGTTTGTCAGGGAAAGGTATCCGGCGGTGCTGACGGCAAGCTTGTACAGCCCGTATTCGGTTTGCCCCAGAAGCCGCAGCATCCGTGGCGTGTAAAACAGCGGGATCAGTGCGCCCGCGGCGAAATTCAGGTAGCTCAGGAGCATACCGCGGCGGATCTGCTCAGTGCTGTCGTTCGGCTTCAATTTCTGCCAGAGCCTCCTCAAAACGGATACGCACGAACGCATCCAGCGCGCTCGCGCGGGACGCATTACGGATGCGGATGCCGTTTGCGTCCGCGAAGCGGCGCAGCGCACGGTACGCGCGGGTCGTGTTGCCCAGATCGTGTACGACTTCGGATGCAACATCGGTGTCGTAATCGTCCACGAAATAGTTTTTCACAGTCGGATCGACCACGACCGCGCCGTTTTCCGCGATCACGCGGTCAAATCGGTGGTCAACGCCCAGAAGATAGATGTTACGGTAGCCCATGTGGACGGCCAGCTGGATGCTGTCGATGGTCACGGTGCCGAGAATATTCACCTGCGCGGTACAGTCGAGGCCGAAGCCGCCCGGCTGGTCGTTTTCCCGCCGATCGTTGCGGAAAAAGTAGCAGGCACCGGGCACGGCGATACCGTGATAGTAGCGGTTTTGCAGCGGAAGGAATTTGATCCGCGCGGGCACGGCGGCGACCTGCGCCGACTCATCGCGGATCAGCACGGGATCGGAGTTGACATAATACGTCGGACGCCACGGCGTCTGGGGGAAGATGCGGTAAATGCGGTTTGCCGCAAAGGTATCGATGCCGCGCTCGTGCAGCGCGGTCAGGTCGCGCGCCGTCAGGCTCGGTCCGTTGCCGATCACGAAGCAGCTTTCCCCGAGGTGGGTATCATGCAGCTTCTTCATGCGGCGGCCGTATATCGTGTGCGGGAAGCAGCGCAGGATCAGCGTCTGCCCGCGCGCACGCAGGGAAAGCAGCGGATGGATCATGGGCGATGCCCCTTTCGAAACAGGATCGCGATGCGGTGTATCGCCCGCGCCGCGTACAGAAACGCGACGGGCGCGCCGATGCAGCGCGCCGCTTCGGAAGCGGTGCAGCGTTCGAAAAGATCGCAGGAGAAGGTGTACTGCATCCGCAGGCGGGCAAGCGGCGACACGCCCAGAAATTCCGCCTTTTCCCGCAGCCACAGACCGTAGCCGCGCGGATTGCGCAGAAACGGCTCGCTTCCCGCGCGCGTCAGGCCGTCCTCGCGGAAGGCGTACAGGCAGATCGTGTCGTCATAAAAGCGCATACGGTACCCGTCATGCGCCATGCGGTTCCATGCAACGGCCTCGGTCATAAAGTCCTCTCCGTCGAAATGCGGGTAGGGGTAGCGCCGATGCACCGCCGTGCGGAAAATAAAGGCACGCTCGCCGTCCATCACGGGACGCGCCCCGCACGGATAGCGCCAAAGCAGGTCGCCGTCCGTACAGGTGCCGGTGCCGCCCGGTGCGGTGGCCGCAAGCCCCGAAACACCGCAGAACGTGTCGCCATGTGGCAGCGTGCGCATCCAGCGGTCGGCTTTTTCCAGCGCATCGACGGTCAGACGGTCGTCGGAATCGACGGTGAAAAACAGCTCGCCGCGCGCAAGCTCCAGCGCCCGATCGACGGCGCGACATTTGCCGCCGTGCGGCACGCGGAAAAAGCGGATGGGAAAATCGTTCGCCTCGGCCTGCCATGCGCGGACGACGGCGGCGGTATCATCGGTCGACCCGTCGTCAACGATCAGCCATTCGAAATCGCGAAAGCGCTGCGCGCGGATGCTGTCGTACAGCTGCGGCAGAATGTCGGCACGATCCCAAGTCGGCGTAAACAGCGTGAAACGGTACGGAAAGGACATGGCGCATCTCCTTCAATTGGGCTCTGCCGTGCCGCGAAGCCTGTGCCGCAGGCGCAGCAGACGGCAAAACGGGCCGATGCACAGCCCCGTTCCCAGCGCGTAAAGCCGCTCCCGCCACGATGCTTCCGACAGCTCCCGTGCGGAAAATCGCACCTTTTTTCGGGCGGTGCGAACGTCCGAGCGCGCCTGTGCGTGCGGTGCCGTGCGGTACAGCCACGCGCAGGACACGCAGAAGCGGAACTTATCCGCGCGGTACAGCGCCGCGTCGTATGTCCGCAGAAAAGCCAGCCGTTCCAGCCGCGCCTGCAATGCGTCCGCACCGTGCAGGGAAGCGCTGCACATCAGGCTGTCCGCGCGTTTGCGATAGAAATACAGCGGCGTATCCACAAATGCGACCGTTTGCGCGGCGGCTACGACGCGGTAGGTGAAAAATTCGTCTTCGTGAAATTTTCCGGGCGGGAAAGTCACGCCCCGCAAAAGCGAGCGGTGATACAGCTTGTTCCACACGACACAGTGAAACATCTTCCCATCCAGCATGGCACCCAACGCCTGCTTTGCCGTCAGGATCGTTTCGGGTGCGGGGCAGCGGTCGGGGAGCGGGCATTCGTCCCCGGAAAACGGCGCAACGGCGCACACGGCAAGCTGCGCGTGCGCGCGTCGTGCGGCGCGGTACAGCGCGCCGAGAAAATCCGGGTGCAGCACATCGTCCCCGTCCGCAAAGGCGATATACGTGCCGCCTGCTGCGGCAAGCCCTGTATTGCGCGCCTCCGACAATCCGCCGTTTTTCCTATGCAGGACACGGATGCGGCGATCCCGCGCAGCCCACAGGTCGCACAGCTCGCCGCAGCGATCCGGGCTGCCGTCGTCGACCAGAAGGATCTCCAGATCGGAAAAGCTTTGCCGCACCAGACTTTCCACGCAGCGATCCAGATACGCCTCCACGCGGTATATCGGCACGATCACGCTGATCTCGGGCATGGGACACACCTCGCTTTACGGAAAACGTGCCGCATCCGACAGGGGGCATTCGTCGGCACATCTTCGGATGAAACGCTCATACATATGATGCACGGCGGCGTAGCCGTGCGGGCACACCGCGGCGAATACGGTCAGTGCCTTGCGCCGCGCGCCCAGATCGGCACGCAGAAGATCGGGCAGACGGCGGCGCAGCTCATGCCGGGCCCACGCTCTGTGCGCACGCAGCTGCGTGGGATCGTCCCGCACGGATGCGGTGGCCGAGCAGGCCAGCTGCCGCGCCAGACGGGCAAGGCATACATCCCGCACTTGCGGCGGTGCATCCCGCAGCAGGCGGAGGCTGACCGCGATCGGGTCGCGCAGACAGCGTATCGGCGATGCCGCAGCGCCTGTGCCGTCGTGGCGCTCGATATGATCGTAGGGACAAAAATCCTCATAAATCGACACGGAAGCGCCGAAAAACAGATAAAAATTCAACAAAAGGTCTTCGTGAAGGCAAACATACAGATCCGCTTTTTCCGCGATGCCGTCAAACAGCGCCGCGCGGTACAGCTTGTTCCACACGCCCGGCTCGATCACCGCGCCCTCTATCAGCTCGCGCAGACCGCGCAGGTGATCCTGCCGAAAGCGAACGCCGGTGCCGTGTAGGAGCTGTACGCGGCCGTCGGGCATGACCCTGCGATAGCCGCAGTGGGCGATATCCGCGCCGTACAGCCGCGCATTTTGCAGCAGGCGCGCGTACATATCCGGTGCGATGCGGTCGTCGCCGTCGACAAAGCCGATCCATGCGCCGCGCGCTTCGGCCACGCCGCGCAGTCTCGCGCGTGCGGCGCCGCTGTGTGCCTGATAAAAGACGCGCACGCGCTTATCGCGTGCGGCGTATCGCGCGGCGACGGCGGCGGTCGCGTCGGCGGAGCCGTCATCCACCACGATCACTTCCAGTACCCGATGGGTCTGCGCCAGAACGCTGTCCAGACAGCGCGGCAGCCATGCCCCGACATTATATGCCGGAACGATCACGGAGATCAGGTCATTCATTTACAATACAGCCGCCTTTCCCATGCACGGCGGTTCGGTAAGCAGCGCCTGCACCGCGGCGATGGTATCCTGCGCGCGAAGCGCAGCGCCCCGCCGCGCGGCCCGTCGGCGATAATGCGCCAGAAGCGCTTTATCGGACAGCAGGCGGTACACCGCGGAAAACAGCGCATCTTCGCTCTGCTCCGTCACGATGCCCCATTCGTCGTGCGCGCCCAGAAGCTCCCGCATCCCGCCGACCGAAACGCTGCACACCGGCGTACCGACGAGCAGAGCCTCCGTGGCGGCGGTCGAAAAGCCCTCCGTGTGGCTCGCACATACAAAAAGATCGCATACGGCCACATCGGCATACGGTTCGCTGCGATAGCCGGGCAGCAAAACGCGATCGGCCACACCGAGCCGCTTCGCAGATATTTGCAGGCTGCGCCGTGCGGGGCCTTCGCCGAGGATCAGCAGTCGGACGGGAATGCCTGCGCGGCAAAGTCGAGCGGTCAGACGGATCAGGCGATCGAAGCCCTTGCCCCTGACCAGCTTGCCGACACCGACGAGCGTGAATTCCCCCGATGCGGGCGGCGGCACGGAAGCGGGGCGGCACGCCTGCGCGGCGATGCGCCGCGTGTCAAGCGCGTTACGCACGACGACCGTGGGAGCCGTGACCGCGAGTGAAGACAAAAACGCCTGCCTGACATCCCGGGAAACGCAGACGATGCGCTCCATCGTGTCATAGCAGCGACGTGCTTCGCGGCGGCTGCGAAAGTCGCGGGCAGCATCCCGCGTGCCGCCGGGCAGGCTGTGGATCCAGGCGAGCTTTCTTACGTCCCGCCACGGGCAGCCGCTGACGATTCGGGCGCACGAGCCTTCCAGAAAGGCGATCTCGACATCGTAACGCGTGCGAACGAGCAGACGGTGCAGCAGCTTCGGCGGGAACAGCTTCAGGAAATGGCTGTTTCCGGGGAATGCGCGGGGCAGAACGGCACGATACCGAATGTGCGGCGCAAGAAGCCGCGCATTCACGCCGCCGCCGAAAACGGCCAAAACGGTGACATCGAACTGCGTGCGATCCAGACGGTTGACCAGATCGACGAGCACACGCTCCGCGCCGCCGGGGCCGAGGTCGTGGATCAGAAAAAGAAGCTTCTTCAAGGTCTGTTCCAACGCTTTCTTCGATAAAATTTCTTGCAATTCATTGTAATGGCGGCATGGGTAAAAATCAAGCCCGTTTTCGCAAAAAGCGGCCGTTTTTGTCGCAATTTGTCCGAAAAGCCGAAACACTGCGCCCGCAACGGGCGAATGCCCCTGCCAACGGGCGAAAAACGCGCCGCCGTTGCTTTCGGGAATGCCCCCCTCTTGCAGACGCGGAGAAAAGGAGGTGCCTGCAAGAGGGGAGCGGGGGTGTTGTATACTGTTTACAACTGCGGCTTTTGCCAACGCAGGATCGGCTCGCGGGCGGCTTTGACCTCGTCCGGGCGGGCGATCTGCGCGTTATGCGGCGCATCGTGCATATACGCGGGGTCACTGTGCGCCAGATCGTACAGCGCGCGCAGCACCTGCGCCGCCTCGTCCAGCGTTTCGCGCGATTCCGTCTCGGTCGGCTCGAACATCAGCGCTTCGTGCACGATCAGCGGGAAATACATCGTCGGCGGGTGCATCCCGTAGTCGATCATGCTCTTGGCCACATCCAGCGCGGAAACGCCTGTTTCCTTTTTGAACTCGCTCAGATCCAGCACAAATTCGTGCATACAGATGCGGTCATACGCGCAGCGGAACGTGCCGCGCAGCTGCGTGCGCAGGTAATTGGCGTTGAGCACCGCGTTTTTCGCAGCCTCCGGGATGCCCTCGCGCCCGAGCATGAGGATGTACGTCAGTGCCTTGACCACGACCAGGAAATTCCCGCCGAACGCCTTGACCTGCATATCGCCCGTGCGCTCCATCAGCGCCGAATGCGGCAGAAATTCGCGCAGATGCGCCTTGCATCCGACCGCGCCGCTGCCCGGGCCGCCGCCGCCGTGCGGCGTGGCGAAGGTTTTGTGCAAATTCAGGTGGACACAGTCAAATCCCATGTCGCCCGGGCGCACCACGCCCATGATCGCGTTGAGGTTCGCGCCGTCGTAATAGCACAATCCGCCCGCTTCGTGGACAAGGCGGGTGATCTCGGGGATGTTGCGGTCGAACAGGCCGACGGTGTTCGGGTTCGTCAGCATCAGTCCCGCCGTATCGTCCCCGAGGACGGCTTTGAGCGCATCAAGGTCGATGCAGCCGTCGGGCGCGGAGGGGAGGTTCACCACGGTGTAGCCGCACATGGCGGCGGTGGCGGGGTTGGTGCCGTGCGCGGAGTCGGGCACAATGATCTTCGTGCGTTTTTTGTCGCCGCGCGCGTCGTGATAGCGGCGGATCAGCAAAACGCCCGTAAATTCGCCGTGTGCGCCCGCTGCGGGCTGGAAAGTCATGTCGTCCATGCCCGTGACGGCGCAGAGCAGCTCCCGCGCGGTATCGAGCACCTCGCGGCAGCCGCGTACCGTGTGCGCGGGCGCGAGCGGGTGCACATCGGTAAAGCCGGGCAGCGCCGCCATATCCTCGTCGATGCGGGGGTTATACTTCATCGTGCACGAGCCGAGCGGGTAAAAGCCCGAATTTACACCGTGTGCGCAGCGGCACAGGGCGCTGTAGTGGCGGCTCAGCTCCGGCTCGCTGACCTGCGGCAGGTCGGGCGCTTCGCTGCGGCGCAGTGCCTCGGGCAGTGCGACCGAAGGCACGTCACACGCGGGCAGATACTGTGTACCGTGTCCGGGGACGCTTTTTTCGAAAATCAGCTTCACGCTTCCAGCACCTCCTTTACGACAGCCACCGCGCGGTCAAGCTCCGCTTTTTCGACCTTTTCGGTGACGCACCACAAGATCCCGTCCTCCACAGCCAGCCCGCCGAGGATATCCGCATCCTCCAGCGCCGCCAGCACGGCCTCCCGTTTCGGGATGACGGTCATAAATTCGTGGAAATAGGCACCGCCGTAGCGCAGGGAAACATCGGGAAGTTTACATAATTCTTCGGCCAGATAGTGCGCCTTGGCCATGGACTGCGAGGCGACCTGCGCAAGCCCCTGCGGCCCCATGGCCGCGAGGTAGACCCCCGCCGTCAGCGCGCACAGTGCCTGATTGGAGCAGATGTTGGAGCCTGCCTTTTCGCGGCGGATATGCTGTTCGCGCGCCTGCAGGCTCAGCACGAAGGCGCGTTCGCCGTTCGCGTCCGTGGTCTGCCCGACAATGCGGCCGGGCAGTTTGCGCATATATTTGGTCGTGGCGGCCATATAGCCCAGATACGGCCCGCCGTAGCTCAGCGGCATACCCAGCGGCTGCGCCTCGCCCACGGCGATGTCCGCGCCCTGCTCGCGCGCGGTACGCATGATCCCCAGCGCGATGGGGTTGCAGCCGAGGATCAGCGCGCTGCCGTTTTCGTGCACGAGCGCGGTGATGGCCTGCGTATCTTCAAACAGACCGTAAAAATTCGGCTGCTGGATGTAGACCGACGCGACGGTACCGTCGAGCAGGGTGCGAAGCGCCTCGATATCCGTTTTGCCGTCGCGCACGGGGATCTCGACCAGCGGATCACCCGTACCGTAGCAGTAGGTGCGCACGGTGCGCACGACATCGGGGTGCGTCGCGGCGGAGATGAGCGTGACCCGACGCTTTCGGTCGCGGCACATGGCGGCGGCCTCCGCGGCAGCGGTCGCGCCGTCGTAAACGGAGGCATTGGAAACATCCATGCCCGTCAGCTCGCAGATATCGGTCTGGTATTCGAAAATGGATTGCAGGATGCCCTGGCTCATTTCCGCCTGATAGGGGGTGTAAGCGGTCAGAAATTCCTCTTTGGCGGGGATGGAGCGCACGATGCTCGGGATATAGTGATCGTAAGCGCCCGCGCCGCGCAGCACGGTGCGAAACACGCGGTTTTTTGCGGCCATGGCGGAGATCTTCCGCCCGACCTCCAGCTCACTCAGCCCGTGCGGGATATCGAGCGCGCCGTCTTGCAGATACAGCTCCGGCGGAACGTCGCGATACAGCTCCCGAAAATCGGAAAGCCCCATGCTGCGCAGCATATCCGCCCGCTCCGACGCAGCGGATGGAATGAAGCCTGCCATGCTCAGCCCTCCTGCGCGCAGTGAGCTGCGTAGGCTTCGGCATCCAGCAGAGGCGACTCGTCCGTGACCTGTTCGACCTTCAGGATCCACGCGCCGTAGGGATCGGCGTTCAGTTCTTCGGGCGCATCCTCCAGCGCGGTGTTGACCGCGCAGATCACGCCGGACACGGGGCAGATCAGGTCGGAAACGGCCTTGACCGACTCCACATCGCCGAATACCTCCCCGGCAATGACCTCGTCGCCCACAGCGGGCAGATTGATGAAGACCACATCGCCCAGCGCGTCCTGCGCGAAATCGGAAATGCCGACGACGGCCACGCCGTCGTCATAGCGCACCCATTCGTGCGATGCTGCGTACCTGACATTGTTGGGATATTCCATGTTAACAGTCCTCCGTTTTTTTAATAGTTTTTTATGGTGAAGCTTCGATAATTACAAAAAATAAGATTTTACGGGCAACCCATCGTCAAAAATCAGAAATTATTGCCGCCGCATCGGGGTGCCGCGTTTACACGATCGCGCGGGCGTAAGGCGGCTGTTTCTGCTCCAGATGCCGCTGCACGATGCGTGCGCGCAGCCGCTTGCCGCGCACATCCACCTCCACGGTGTCGCCGTCGGTCAGTGCGCTGTCAACATAGGCAAAGCCGATAGAGCGCTTCTCGCTCGTATCCGTGATGCGGCCTTCCCCGTCAAAGACCCAGTACGGCACCATCGTTCCGGAGGTGATCCACCCGACGTGCGCGCCGTTGGCGTAAACATCCATCCCCGCGCGGATCACGCCGCGGTCGGTCAGGGCGACGGGGACGATCTTGCGCGCCGTGCCGCTCGTTTTCTGCGCCAGAAGCAGCTCGCGCGCGATGAAATCGCCTTTTTCCGCGTCAAAACGCACGGCGAAGCGCGCGGGCGGCACGGCCTGCACGGGGATCTCCGCCCCGGTGGGGTCAAGCCCAAGTTCGTGCCCGTACAGCGGCAGACCCGCTTCCAGGCGCAGCGTATCGCGTGCGCCGAGGCCGACGGGGGTCGCACCCAGCTCAAGCAGCCGCTGCCACAGCCAGACGACCTCGCTCGCGTCGATAAACAGCTCCCAGCCGAGCGGATCGCCGGTATAGCCGGTACGCGACAGGCGTATCGTGCGCCCCTGCACCGAAATTTCCCCCAGATCGTTCTTGCGCGGCCCGGTCAGCGGTGCGCCGTCCGAAAGCTGCGACAGGATGCGCTCGCTGTCCGGCCCCTGCACGGCGACGGAGGCGTATACATCGGTAATATCGGTGATGCGGCAGTCGTACTGCGGCAGACAGCGCGCAAAGTGCGCAAGATCTTTCTGCGTGTTGGACGCGTTGACGACCAGCATATACCGCTCCTTTTCAAAGCGATACAGATACGCGTCGTCCACCGCACCGCCCGTTTCCGACGGGATGATGCAGTATTGCGCCCGCCCCTGTTCGAGCGCCGCGACATTCGACGAGAGCACCCGCTGCAAAAATGCCACGCACTGCGCGCCCTCCACCAGCAGCCGCCCCATGTGCGACACGTCGAACAGGCCACACCCGCGGCGGTCGGCCAGATGCTCCGCCACGATGCCCATGGGATAGCGGATCGGCATTTCCCAGCCGCCGAAATCCACCATGGTCGCACCCGCCGCCACATGCGCGGCATACAGCGGCGTTCGTTTGCATTCACTCATAAGAATTTCCCTCCCGAAAATAAAAAACGGCGCAAAACGCCGCACCGGCGCTCTGTGCCTCTGCGTTCTTGCCTGAGAGATTCCCGACGCGCAAAGCGCCGGTTGCACCTTCGGCGTGGACGGTTCCACTGTACAGAGTATCGTCCCGACCCGGTCCTTTTGCCTGAGAGTTTTCGCGTGCCCCTTCGGCGCCGGGCGAAGCCCGATCTCTCCTGAGCCGATCATCCGATCATCGTGCTGCAAGCGTATCACAGATCGCACCGTCTGTCAAGAATTTTTCGTGGAAATCGACAGATTACGAAAATTATGTACAGAAAATTTGTGCAATCTGCTATTCAAACCCTACGCGATCCGTGTGGTTCGGCGATCCGACGGGTGCGGCGGAGCAGAACTGTTCAAATCGCCGAAATTTTCGCGTTGCGCGTCATTTCGGTAAAAAAAGAATTGAAAACATACAAAAAGGCGCTATAATAAAACCGTACAAAATCTGTACAGATTAAAGGAGGTACATCCCATGCGCAAACTGATCAGCGTTCTTCTGGTGCTGGCTCTTGTTCTTTCCCTCGGCGTATTTGCGGCAGCAGAAGAAACAAAGTCCGATGACATCGTGATCCTGTATACCAACGATGTCCACACCTATATCGACGGCACTCTGAGCTATGATGTGATCGCAGGTCTGAAAGCCTATTTGCAGACCCGTTATGAGCACGTCCTGCTCGTGGATGCGGGCGACCATATCCAGGGCACGGCCTACGGCTCGATGGATAAGGGCGAATCCGTCATCGGCATGATGAACGCCGCCGGTTACGATCTGGCGACCCTGGGCAACCACGAGTTTGACTACGGCATGAGCGGCCGGATCAACGTCACCGACTCCTGGGCGAATTTCCCCTATGTTTCCTGCAACTTCTACCATGAAGAGAACGGCGTGCGGGGCGAAGATGTGCTTCCCGGCTATAAGATCTTCGAGCTGGGCGAGGAAAAGATCGCCATCATCGGCATCACCACCCCCGAATCGTTCACCAAGTCCACCCCCGCGTATTTCCAGAATGAAAACGGCGAATACATCTACGGCATCGCAGGCGGTGCCGACGGCTCCGACCTGTACAACGAGGTGCAGCAGACCATCGACGAGGCCAAGGCCGCCGGTGCGACCCGCGTCATCGCGCTGGGACACCTGGGCGACGACCCCTCCAGCAAGCCCTGGACCAGTGAAGAGACGATCGCGAACGTCTCCGGGCTGGATGCCTTCATCGACGGACACTCCCACTCCACCGTACCCGGCAAGGCCGTCGCGGATAAGGACGGGAACGAAGTTCTGCTGACCCAGACGGGCGAGTATTTCGGAAAGATCGGCATGATGGTCATCAGCGCGGAGACCGGCGCGATCACGACCGAGCTGCTGACCGAAGAGAGCGAAGTAATCGTGGCCTCCACGCCCGACGAGTCCGTCGCCGCGCTGAAGCAGGCGTGGATCGACTCCGTAACGGGTCAGCTGGATGTCAAGATCGGCTCGCTGGACGTTACCCTGGACAACTACGACGCAGAAGGCAACCGCCTCGTGCGTAAGCAGGGCACGAACTCCGGCGCATTCGCAGCCGACGCACTGTATTTCCTGTTCGACAACATGGGCATGGATGTGGACGTTGCCATCATGAACGGCGGCGGCGTGCGCAACAAGGCGCTGACCGGCGACCTGACCTATCTCGGCTGCAAGAACATCCATACCTTCGGCAACGTGGCCTGCTTACAGACCATCACCGGCCAGCAGCTGCTCGACGCGCTGGAATGGGGCGCACGCTCCGCGCCGACGGAAGAGGTCGGCGGCTTCCTGCATGTTGCGGGCATTACATACGAGATCGACAGCAGCATCGTCTCCACCGTGCAGGCCGATGAAAAGGGCGTGTGGATCGGCGGCCCGACCGGCGAATACCGCGTTAAGAACGTCAAGGTCTATGACAAGGAAAGCGGCGCGTATGTGGATCTGGATGTGAACGCACAGTACAATCTGGCCGGCTACAACTACACCCTGCGCGACCTTGGCGACGGCTTTGCCATGTTCGACGGCGCGGTGAACGTCCTCGACTATGTGATGGAAGACTACATGGTCCTTGCCAACTATGTGCAGGCACATGCCGACGGCGTGGTGGGTGCGAAGAACAGCCCCCTGCTGGAGAAGTACGCGGGCATGAACATTGACTACAGCGAAACGACCGGCGACGGCCGCATCTGCATCGTCGACGGCAGCGAGCCCGCGCCTACGGGCGATCCCGGCCTGGTGCTGTATGTGGTCATGGGCATCAGCTCCATGATGAGCATGGGCGCACTGACCGTGCTGAAAAAGCGCGAGAACGCATAACCGCGAAAAGAGCCAAATCGATCACACAGGGCCGCCCGGGCACATCGCCCGGGCGGCCATACAGACTGTCAAAAAACCAGGCTCCCCCTCTGGGGGAGCTGTCATGCGATAGCATGACTGAGAGGGCTTATTAGATATTTATCAGATAAATATCCGGTTTTTCTGGGATTATAAAGAAAATTCAGAACCCTCTCTGTCACGGCGTTCGCCGTGCCACCTCTCCCAAAGGGAGAGGCAAGGGCTTTTTGACACGCTCAAGGCCGCCCGGGCACATCGCCCGGGCGGCCATAGTTTTCGGAGAAACAGATCATTTGCCGGGCAGACAGGGGAGCCTTTGGCCGTTTCTCGCGGCGGGGTGCGGTTCAGATACTCTCCGTGCGGATGGCTTCGATGGGGTCATCCCTGCGGATGCGCAACAGCGCATACAGCACGCTGCTCCCGACGACCGTGAAAATGCCCGCGTTCGCGATCGGGATCGCCTGCCACGGAAGTTGCAGCCCGCCGTTGGCCAGATTTTGCAGGAGCAGCTTCACGCCCGCCATCAGCATCACCCCCACGGGCAGGCTCCAGCGCAGGCTCCGCAGCCCGCACGACAGATACTCCCGCGCCGTGATCACGGCAATGTCCCGCGCGGTCATGCCCATGCTGCGCAGCATCCCGATATCCCGACGGCGCAGCAGAACATTCGTAGATACGATATTGAATATATTCGTAACGGAAATCAGCGTCATCACCGCAACGAACGAAAGCGCAAATACCTCGATCAGATCGGCGATCTGCCGCGTCTGATACTGCTGTGCCAGATAATCGTTGTACACCAGCGTGCCGCCCGTGCCTGTCAGCGTGTCCAAATAGTTTTTACACGCAGGATAATTGTCCGCGCGGACAGCAAGCGTCGGCAGGCTCTGCGTATCCTCCAGCATGGAAAGGGGGCGCAGCAGGGTCAGTTGCAGGGCGCTGCCTGCGCTGCGCGGAATGCCGAAGGGGATGCCGTCGAGCTGCGCGCCGAGCCGTATGCTGCCCGTGTGTCCGTCGCAGGAAGCAATTGCCGTGCTCCCGACTGCGCCGCTCGCTTCATCGTAGGTGTAATAGCGGGTAACGGGGCGATTTTCGTCATCGAATTCCGCCGAAGCCAGAAACGAAAAGGTCTGCATCGGCCCTTTTTCCACGAACTCGCCTACACCCGAGTCGTGCCGCACGATCGTACCGCCACAGGCATACGCCCGATAAACGAGCCTGCCGTCGGGCAGGATATCGCATTCGCTCCCGCCTGCCATTGCTTCCGCGTATCCCTGCGCCCGAATTTGCGCGGCGACATAGTCTTCCACGTTCGGCGTTTCGGTGATATACGACAGCGCCGTCACGCCGTCGTGAAACGGCGGGAATGTGACCGCGAGCCAGCCGTAGCCGTCGTCGTCCTCGCCGACATATTCCCATTTCTGATACAGCACCGCCGCCATGGGGTTTTCCCGATCGAAGTACGGCTCGGGATCAACGCCCCGCTCCCGCAGGAACGCACGGAAAGCCTCGTCCTCCAGATAAAACACACTTGCGGCATTGGAGCGCCACACATCCTCCACGTCCTGACCTTCCCACCCCTCCTGCGCGAACGCCTCGTGCCGCTGCGCGGAGGCATAGTCCGCGGGGATGACCGTATACACGGCGCTGTTGCCGTACACGACCGAGTCCGCAACACTTTCATGGCTGCGGATCCGCTCGAGCAGAGCGCTGTCCCCGTTCAGAACGAAAACGTGAAAATCACAGTTTTCCGTGTCGAAGGATGCCGATATATATTGCAGCGACGACGAGACGGCCGCCGCCGACAGCAGCAGCACGACACCGATCCCGAGCGCCAGCGTGATCGGGCGGTATTTTCTGCGGTTGACGCGGTAGTATTTTTTTGCCATATTTGCGCGGATCGCGGACGGATCATACCATTTTCGGGTCGTCTTTTGCAGTTTTCTGTCCGGCCGATATTCCGCCTCCCGACGGATCGCCGCGATGGGGGTTATTTTGGATGCCCTTAAAGCGGGGATCCATGCGGAAAGAAACACCGCCGCCACGGCGATCGCCGCCGCACCGAGCAGCGCCACGGGATCTGCAACGGCGCGGATCGATACGCCCGCTTTGGAAGCGGCCAGCATACTTTCCACCGTGTCGGCGGTGGAAGCCAGCAGTGCCCCGGCGGAAAGATAGCCGCACAGCAGTCCCATCGGGACGGCTATCCCGCACAGCAGCCCCGCCTCGAAACGGATGCAGCCGCGGATCTGCTTTTTCGTGGCACCGACAGAAGACAGCAGGCCGAATTCCCGTGTCCTCTGCGACACGGATACGGAAAATGCGTTGGACACCATGCTGACCGTGGCCAGCAGCACGATGGCGATCACGGCGGCCATGAGCGCGGCGATCAGTACGGTGACTTCGTTCGTTTTTGCGATGCCGTAGTATTGCAGCAGGCTGTAATTGGGCGTGCCGCCGATCGCTTCGGCCAGTGCCAAGGCTTTGCGCGGCGAAGATGCCTGCAAAAACAGATCGTAATAGAGCGGCGCGGGCGTGCTTTCGTCCTGCACCGTGTAAATATGGGAGTAATCCCCCTGTTCGTGGGGCAGGGAAACGTCGTATTCGGCGGGCAGGATGCCGACGATCGTACCGCGCACGGAAAACACCGCCGCAGACGGGTCGCCTCGTTCCATGGCTTCCACGGCGGGCGTAACGGGCAGGGTCACTTCGCTGCCAAGCGAAACGGCATAGCCGGCGGCCTGCATAGTGTGCAGCAGATATTCATCGATCAGCAGCTCGCCGCCGGTTTGCGGCAGGCGGCCTTCGATCCGGTCAAACCCCGGCATACAGGCAAACCAGCGGGCATTGCACGCTTTGATCAGGGCGCTGTTCGGCCCCATTTCGTGCCCGTAAAAATTGACGACCCCGAGGATCCCCGCCTGCGCCGCAGAAGCCACGTCCCGCTCGGCGCAGATCTTTTCCGCTTCTTCTTCGGACACGCGCGTCACACTCACATGATACTCTCCGCCGATAGCGATCTGAAGATCGATCAGGTAGGACAGCATGCTCGCCCCCATGGTCGTGACGATGCAAAACAGCGCCGTCGACAAAAAGATGCCCACGGCGGTCACGATCGTTCGGGCTCTGTTTTTCCGCATGGCTTTCCATGTGACTTTATGCAGAACGTTCATCGGATCACCTCGTCGCGCGCGATCCTGCCGTCTTCGATGGTAAGGATCCGATCGGCCTGTAAGGCGATGGACTCGTCATGGGTGATGACGATAAGGGTCTGACCGAACTGCCTGTTGGACAGTTTCAGCAGCTGCACGATCTCCTGCGAGTTTTTCGAGTCCAGATTGCCCGTAGGCTCGTCCGCCAGCACCACAGCCGGACTGTTCATCAAAGCGCGGCCGATCGACACGCGCTGCTGCTGCCCGCCGGAAAGCTGATTTGGCAGATGCTTTTCCCGTCCGTGCAGATCCAGTATGGTCAAAAGTTCCTCCAGACGCTGCATGTTGACCCTGCGGCCGTCCATCAGCACGGGAAGTGTGATATTTTCCGTTACGTTCAGCACGGGGATCAGGTTGTAAAACTGGTAAATCAGTCCCACCTGACGGCGGCGGAAAACGGCAAGTCGGTCTTCGTTCTGCCCGAACACGTCCTGCCCTTCCAGGTAGACCTTGCCGCCTGTAGGGCGGTCGACACCGCCGAGGATGTGAAGCAATGTCGACTTTCCTGAACCGGATGGGCCGATGATGGCGACGAACTGCCCCTTTTCCACGGAAAAGCTCACATCATCCAGCGCTCGGACTTCGTTTTCCCCCTGCCCGTAGATCTTTGAAATGTGTTCCACTCGTAAAATTTCCATAAAAGCAACCTCCATATGGGAATACCGTAACGATACAGCGGAAAAGTGACAGACGGGTGACTTTCGGATGACTGTTTTGTCATATCACCTGCTTGTAGAATTTGATGATGAATTTGGCGCCCTTTTCGCCGTTCGTGGCCTGCACCGTGCCGTTCTGGGCGGTGATGATGGTGCGCGCCAGCGCAAGGCCGATGCCGTAGCTGTCTTCGGATGCGTTGCTGCCCTTATAAAACCGCTCAAACAGGTGCGGGATATCCTTTTCCGCGAAGCCCGCGCCGCTGTCTTCCACCAGAATTTCCGTAAAAAGAGCAATTTCCGTCGCGGTGACGGTGATGACACCGCCCTGCGGGGTGTGCTCGGTGCAGTTTTTCAGGATGTTTCCGAGCGCCTCGGCGCTCCAGATCGGGTCGCCCGTAAAGGCTTCGTCTGTGCAGCGGATCACGAGCCGCTGCTCGCGCAGCTCCATCGCAATGGCGACGGGCGCGGCGGCGCGCGCGATCAGCTCCCGAACGGAAACACGATCCGCTGTCAATCTGACCGTGCCTGCGTCCAGCTTGGACAGCTTCAGCAGCGTTTCCACGAGCCAGTCGGTGCGGGTCAGCAGGCTGCGCAATTCGGCGGTCAGCTCCATGCGCCGTTTCTCGGGCAGGTTTTCGCTGCGCAGCATGGTGGTGGTCAAATGCATCGCCGTCAGCGGTGTGCGCAGCTGGTGCGAAATGTCCGCAAGGGAGTCTGCCAGATATTTTTTATCGGCGCGGACCGCTTCTGCCGCCTCTGTCAGGCGCAGGGTCAGTTTCTGCACCTGATCGGCCAAAATGGACAGTTCTCCTTCGTGATACGCCGCGATCGGTAACGGTGTGCCGTCGGTCAGCAGTTTATCCAGATCCTCGCTCAGCTTTTGCAGGCGGCGGTAGCGATACCGTTCCGTTGCGATGTGGATGGCGGCCGTGACGACACAGGCCGCGCCTACCGCCGCGCCGCAGGGTGCGCAGAGCTCAAACCCGATGAACGTCAAAACGACCGTGGCAAGAGCGATCGCGGCAATGCTGCTGCGCAGCTCCTTGTTGTTGCGAAGCATACCGTTCAATCCTCCATTTTATACCCGAGGCCGCGAACCGTTTTGATAAGTTCGGGCTTCTGCGGGTCGGTTTCGATCTTCTCGCGCAGGCGCTTGATATAGACGCTCAGGGCGTTATCCGCGACGAAGCATCCCGCGTTGTCCCAAATCTCTTCAAGCAGGCGGCTTCTGGTCAGTACCCGGCCGCGATTGTTCAAGAAAACCAGCAGCAGCTTATATTCCAGCGCCGACAGGAACAGCTGCTGCCCTGCGCGCACGACCAGCCCCTTTTCCGTGTCGATGACCAGCTCGCCGATGACGATCACACTTTGCCGCTTCCCCGTCCGCCGCAGGACGCTGCGAATGCGCGAGACCAGCTCCCGCGGACGGAAGGGCTTCGAAATATAGTCGTCCGCGCCCATGTCCAGCCCCGTGACCACACTGTATTCGTCAGCGGAAGCCGTCAGGAAGATCACGGGGATCCCGTGCATCCGCGCCATGGCGCAAACGGCGAATCCGTTTCCATCCGAAAGAGAAATATCCACCAGCGCAAGATCGGGAGCGTGTTTCTCCATCTGTGCTGCGGCATCGGTCTGCCCTGTCGCCGACAGGACGGCAAAGCCCTCCGAGATCAGAAAACCGGACAGCATTTTGATCAAAGTGGCGTCATCTTCCACAAGCAGCAGTTTTTCCATGGTATCGCCTCCGTTTTCTTTATCATAGCATTATTTCGGCGGGATTACCATTACAGAATCGTCATATTCGGGCGTTTTTCCCGCGAGCGCACCGCTTGTCCCCGCTTTGCAGGAGGCTCCCGCCCCTCCCGCGGCGGTCTTTTTTTGCGCATAAATACGAAAAACCCGGAGGAAGCAGCGCTTCCTCCGGCACAGACTGTCAAAAAACTGTCGATCAATGTGTTGGCGCGTAAGCGCCCCTGGCTCCCTTGTGTAAAGGGAGCTGTCAGCGAAGCTGACTGAGGGATTGACAACCCCTCCGTCAAAAATCAAAGACTTTCGCCACCTCATCTCGCGCTAAGAGCCGTCCTTCGGACGGTTGCGCTCGAAACGCGCCTGCGGGCGCAGCCCTTACACAGACGGAGGCTTTTGTTGGGTTCTCTACCGGGAAACAGCACTTCTTTGACACGCTGGGCTCCCCCTCTGGGGGAGCTGTCATGCGATAGCATGACTGAGAGGGCTTATTGGATATTTACCAGATAAATATCCGACCCTCTCCGTCACGGCTTCCGCCGTGCCACCTCTCCCGAAGGGAGAGGCAAGGGCTTTTTTGACACGCTCAAGCCGGAGGAAGCAGCGCTTCCTCCGGCAAAAGTCTATGGGACAATGGTTTTACGGATGCTTCGTCCACTGCGTCACGAGCAGCCCCGGGACCGTCCACAGCAGGCTGTACAGCAGCAGATTTTGCGGCGTGAGCAGGCTCTCGGCGCGGACAGCGGCCAGTGTGCCGATCATCGCAAGGCCGAGCACCCCCGCGAAGATGTTCATCCACGCCCCGGCGACCAGCGACGCGCGCAGCACCCGCGCGCCCGTCACGGCAAAGCCCTTCTGCGCCAGCCCTTCGCGGACCGAGAGCGCGAGCACGGTGCGTTCCTCCGGGATCGGCGCGTTTTGCAGCGCCTCGCGGTTTTCGCGCGAGTCGAACGTGATGCGCTTCGTGCGCGCGCGGAAGCGGGTGCGCAGGAATTTCTCCGTCAGGAAAAAGTCGTTCCCGACCAGGATCGGCCGCAATCCCGCACAGCCGCACAGCGACTGCATCGCGGCGGCCGCGCCCTTGGTGCGGCTGTACGACAGGGCGAACACGCCGCACAGCGTTCCGTTCACGGCGGTGTAGACCGCCTGCTGCACGCGGATGCCCTCGGGCAGCTCCACGCCGATCTGCTGCATGAATTGCAGCGTGCCGACCAGCACGCTCTCGCCGCCCAGTTCACCGCCGAGTCCGCCGTTTTCGTAAACGCGGAAGTTTTCCACATGGAACAGATACCCCCCGCGGCTTTCCAGCATGGCGCGGAACAGCGCGGTCAGCCCGCCGCCGTCGTGCGCGATCAGGGAGGTGGTGTAGGCCGCGACCGTATCGGGGTCGCATTCGCCGTAATATTTCACGCCGTTTAGCTTGACACTGCCGACGGGGAAGAGATCCTCATGCGTCAGCGGGAACCACGCGGCCTTGCGCTCCCTGCGGATGCCCTGCCAGCCGCACAGCACCACGCCGAGCTTGCGCAGGCGTTTTTCCAGAAGGGCGGCGGGGCGCGTCATGGAAACGAACAGCCCCGCAGGCGCGCACGCCAGCAGCGCCGCCGCAGCGAAGCGGATGCCCTCACGCGTACCGACGGTCAGGCCGCTGTACAGCCCGATGCCGATGGCAGCCGCCACGGCCAGAAGCAGGAACAGCCGCACGGCCTTTTCCGGCGCGGCGGGTTTGGCGTAATGCTCCGTAAAATCCTCCACTTCGCCCTGCACCACGGCGTAGCCGGGCAGATCGGCGTGATACCGCTCCACGCGCGCGACGGCGTACAGGTCGGTAGCCTTGCGCAGGGTATCGGTCATTTCGGACTCGGTATTGTGCGCCTGTAGCTGTGCCAGCTGCGCAAAGAGCATTTGCAGGCAGAACACGGCGCAGATCGGCATCTGCTCGTCACCGAGGCACTGCACACCGTCCAGACAGCAGGCGACGAACGCGAAAAACAGGAAGGTTTTCGCGGTGAACCGCCCGTGCAGCAGCTCGCCCAGCCCTTCGAGCATACGATAGCAGCCCAGCAGCCCCGACAGCATCAGCGTCAGCAGCTGCGAAAAGATCAGCAGCCGCATCCGCGACGCAGGCACGAGATGCAGCGCATACAGCGCAACGCCGCCCAGCGCGGCCAGCAGCAGCAGGATATGCAGGAAGATGGCAGCCTGCAACTTTGCCGTGCCGATCTCAGACAGGGCGTAATACCGCCGCTCGGGTCCTTCCACCAGCTTCTGGCGCAGCTCGCGCAGGCGATTTTTCGGACGGAAGACGATGGGGTCGCGGGCGATATAGTCCGCGGGCGCATCCTCGTGAGTCGGCTGCCAGGTCTTGACGGCAACGGTATCGTCCTGCACGGGCAGCGCGGCATTTTCCGCCTGCGCCGCGTCTTCGGACGGCGCAGGCTGCGGCTGCACCGCCTTGCGGATGCCGTCCAGACGGATGGTATCGCGCGGCGGCTCGTCGCGCGGCGGCTCCGGCGCGGGCGCATCCAGATCCACGGGCATATCCGGCAGATCCTCTTCACCGAATTCTTTCAGAATGTCGTCCAGATCGAATTCGGGGGTTTCGTGATTGTCCATAGGCTGCTCCTTAATTCAGGCGTTGCCGCACCGCTTCATACAGCAAGATCGCGGCAGCGGCGGAGGCATTCAGCGAGGAGATCCTGCCCTGCATGGGGATGCTGAGCAGAAGATCACAGTTTTTGCGCACCAGGGGGCTCATGCCGTCGCCCTCGTTGCCGATGACGATGGCGGCGGGAACGGTCAGATCGGCGCGGTACATCGGCACGGAGCCTTCCGCCGCCGTACCGAACACCCAGACGCCGCGCTGCTTGAGCGTGCGGATGGCATCGTTGAGGTTGCCCACACGGGCGACTTTCATATATTCGACCGCGCCTGCGGAGGCTTTGGCCACCGTAGCGGTCAGGCCGACGCTGCGGCGCTTCGGGATGATGACACCGTGCGCCCCGGCGCACTCGGCACTGCGCACGATCGCGCCGAGGTTATGCGGGTCGGTCAGCTCGTCGCACAGAACGAGCAGCGGCGATTGGCCGCGCGCGGCGGCTTCGTCGAGCATATCGTCGATGGTGCAGTAATCGTGTGCGGCGGTCAGGGCGATCACGCCCTGGTGCGCGTGGGTCACGGACATGGCATCGAGCTTGCGGCGATCCACCGGCACGATCACCGCGCCCGCCTGTTTGGCCAGCGCCGCCAGACGCTGCAACCCCGCATCCGTCTCGCCGTTTGCGAGAAAGACCTTATCGACGGTGCGCCCGGCGCGCAGCGCTTCGGTCAGCGCGTTGCGGCCTTCCAGCTGCCCCTCGACTTCCTCGGCAGGAGGGGTTTGGAATCGGCGGTTCTTGTCGTTCATGTCAGATCAACTCCCGTTCTTCGGACAGGGATCGCTGCCCGAGGCATAGTTTGCCTATAGTATAGCAGAAAAACGCCGCGCGGACAATACCCATTTTTACCTTATTCCCCGCACAGGGCGGAAAATTCGCGTGCGCGGCAGGTATATCGCCGCAGCGCCGCGGGTAGGATATGGGAGAAGACCCGCGCCGATGCATCGGATGGGACAATGGGCGTTGCCGCATCGGGGCGCGGGAGGCGACAAAGGAAAAAAGCGGAGCCGCAGCAGGTGCGGCTCCGCCGGATATGGTGTGAAAAGATCAGCCTGCGGCGAGGATATCGGCCTTGAGCACGCCGTTCGTCGCGTAGAAGAGGCACATCAGCTCGTCCACGGAGGAGAGCGCCTCGGAAGTCTCCACGGAGATGGTCACGAGGGCGCAGCCGTTGGTCGGGATGATGGAGTTGACGGTGAGCAGGTTGGCCTTATGGTTGGCCAGAATGGTCAAAATGGCCGAGAGCACGCCCGGCTCGTCGTGCAGCAGGAACTGGAAGGTCATCGTTTCGCTGGAATTCATGTTGCGGAACGGCTGGACGGTGTCGCGGTACTTATAAAAAGCGCTGCGACTGATGCCGACTGCGGCGGCCGCGTCATTCACGGTAGAAGCTTCTCCCGTGGCGAGCAGACGCTTCGCCTCTGCCACTTTCAGAAAAATCTCCGGCAGGGCGGATGCTTCGACGAGGTAGTACTTCGGGCTGTTATTCATGGAAAAGCCTCCTGTATTTTTTGTAATAATGACCAGTTTTTCTTCCCGGTTCAAGGCTAATTATAGCACATTTTTCGAAGAATGCAAGTACCGATATGAATTTCTTTGGAGGTAATATGCACGGCAACAGGGCAAAAATACTTACCGCGGCACTTGCGGCGCTCGCGGCGGTGCTTCTGGCGCGATACTTCGCTGCGGTCGCCGCGCCGTTCGCGCTGGGCGCGGCGCTGGCGCTGGCGGCGGAGCCGTCGGTGCGTCTGCTGCACAAACGGCTGCATTTTTCGCGGCGGGTCGCCGCCGCCGTGGGGGTGAGCGTGTGCTTTCTGGCGCTGCTGGGCGCAGCGGCGGGGCTGGGAACGCTGCTTGTGCGGCAACTGGGCAGGCTCGGGGGACTGCTCGCGCAGGCGGCCGATGCAGCGGCCACGGCGCTGGCGCAGCTGGAGCAATGGCTCCTGACGCTGAGCGCGCGTCTGCCCGCGCAGCTGGCGCAGGGGACGGAGTCATGCGTGCGGGCGCTGTTTTCCGACGGCTCCGCCATGCTCGAGCAGGCGATGCGCAGCGTGCCGCAGGTCGCGGGGGAGCTGGTCGGAACGCTGTCGCATGGGGCGCTGGCGCTGTTCACAGCGGTAGTCTCCGCATACATGATCTCCGCGCGGCTGCCCGCGATGCGCGCTTTTCTGGCGCGGCACACGCCGCCGCTGTGGCGCACACGCATCGCGCCCGCCCTGCGCGGCACGAAATGCGCGGTCGGCGGCTGGCTGCTGGCGCAGGGGAAGCTGATGGGCATCACGTTCGGCATCCTGCTGGCGGGATTTCTGCTGCTGCGCATCGGTAACGCGGCGGGCTGCGCCGCGCTCATCGCGCTGGTGGATGCGTTTCCCGTGCTGGGCACGGGCACGGTGCTCGTGCCGTGGAGCGTCGTGTGTCTGCTCGGCGGCGATACGGCGCGCGGGCTCGGCCTGCTGGGGGTATACGGCGCGGCGTGGCTGGCGCGCTCGGTGCTGGAACCGCGTCTGATCGGGCGGGAGCTGGGGCTCGATCCGCTCGTGACGCTGGCGGCGATGTACGCGGGGCTGACGCTGTTCGGCCTGCCCGGGATATTGCTCGCGCCGTTCGCCGCGATGCTGGGCGCGCAGCTGTACCGCCTGCTGCGCACGCCGTAGCAGGCGGGAATTTTTCTGTTCTTTTTGCGCGGGATGTGCTATACTGAAAGAAAACGCCCGAAACAGGAGGCAGTTATGCAACGATGTGTGATTTTTTGCGGCGGCGGCGGCTTTGACCGCCTCGCCGAGCCGATCGAAGCGCGTGATCTCGTCATCGCCGCCGACGGCGGCTACGCGTATGCCCGCCGGCTCGGTATCCATCCGACAAAGATCGTCGGCGATTTTGATTCATTGGGCTATGTGCCGCAGGGCGCGTGCGTTTATCCCGTGGAGAAGGACGATACGGATGCGATGCTGGCCGTGCGCATGGGGCTTGAGGCGGGGTGCCGCGAATTCGTGCTCTACGGCGCGCTCGACGGCGACCGCGTTGACCACACGGTCGCGAATTTTCAGCTGCTGGCCTTTCTGGCCGATCGCGGCGCACGCGGGACGCTGGTCGGCCTGCGGCAGTGCGCGACGGTGCTGCGCGCGGGCGAAGTGACATTTCCCGGGGAATATCGGGGCGGTTTTTCCGTATTCTGCCTCGGCGCGGATGCATCCGGCGTGCGGATCGACGGCGCAAAATACACGCTGTCCGATGCGGCGCTGACCGCGTCGTTCCCGCTGGGGGTCAGCAATGCGTTCGTCGGCACGCCTGTACATATCGGGGTCGGGCAGGGAAGACTGCTGATCGTTTACGACAGGCAGGATTAAAACCGCTGCGCGACGGCCGCACTGCCGATGCGCAGCAGCTCGTCCGCGCGATCGCCGAGCGCCGTACGCAGCAATTCGTGCTCCGTCTCGCAGCCGTGCGGCACGCGCCATGCGCCCGCGTCGCTTCCGGGCGCGAGCAGGCCGCCCAGCGCGGCAAATTTCGCGACGTTTTCCACGGCGGTTTGAAATATCTCTTCCACGGCGCGCTCGTTATAGCGACCCGTGCCGCGCAGATTGCCCACGGCGGAGAGCGTCGGCACCCAGATCACGCGATTTTCCGCCATTGCGGCGAGCGCCTCGTCATCGGCGTATGCGCCGTGCTCGATGCTGTCCGCGCCCGCTTCGGCGGCGGCCAGCAGCGTCTGCGCGCCGTTGGCGTGCGCCATGACGCGGTAGCCCATGTCATGCGCGATGTGCACGAGCTGACGGATCGTATCCGGGGGAAGCCCCGGCTCGCTCAGGCGGCCGCAGCAGTCGAAATCCATCAGACCCGAGATCATGAGTTTGATAAAATCGCAGCCGTTTTCGCCCATTTTCGCCACCAGCGAAGCATATTCGCGCAGGTCGGCGTAGCCCTCGCCGATGAACGCGCCGTAATGGCCGCGGCAATAGAGCGGGGACAGCGGCGTGCGATAACGGATGCCGTAGCGCGGGGCAAGCTCGCGCGCGAGCTTACCCGCACCGAAACGGTCGCCGCCGTCACGCAGATAAGTATAGCCCAGCGCCCGATACGTCTCCAGCATGGCGGCGATCGCGGCGCGGTCGGGGGCTTCGGCGTGACGCAGCAGGGAATTTTTCCAGTTTATGCCGTCCAGAACGGCGTGGATATGACAGTCTGCTTTCATGGAAATGCTCCTGTGTTCCTGTTGAAGCGGCGCCTCCCAAAAGAGAGTTGCAATAGCGGGAGCGCCCAAGCTCCCTTGTGTAAAGGGAGCTGTCACGCGATCAGCGTGATTGAGAGGGATCTACCGGTTTTTCAAGTGAATTCAGAACCCTCTCCGTCACGGCTTTCGCCGTGCCACCTCTCCCAAAGGCAGAGGCAGGGGCTTTTTCTATGGTCTGAGCCGTCCTTCGGACGGTTGCGCTCGAAACGCGCCTGCGGGCGCAGCCCTTACACAGACGGAGGCTTTTTCTGCCGCATCGGGGCGCGGGGTGTATCATTTTCGCCCGCCGTGGTACATATAATAGTCGCACTTGATCATGCCGTTGTACAGCTTGCGCTTTTTGTCGGCGCGGCGGCCGAAATAGTGCTCGAACTCCGGCTCGGATGTGATGATGTACTTTTTCCAGCCGTCGGCGTATTTCCAGTGCCGTCCCATGGCCGCGTAAAGCCGCTGCGCGTCGCGCTGCTCGCCCATGCGCTGCCCGTAGGGCGGGTTGCACACCAGTATCCCCTCCTGCGCGGGCAGGTCGAGCCGTGTCGCATCGCCGTCGAGCAGCTGTACCGCGTCCGCCACGCCCGCCTTGCGCGCGTTGGCGGTGGAAAGACTGACGCAGCGCGGGTCGTTATCCGTGCCGAGGATGCGGTATTTCCCGTGGAATTCGCGATCCATCGCCTCGCCGCGCGCATCCTGCCAGATCTTCGGCGCGATCCACGGATAGCTCTCCGCCGCAAAGCGCCGACGCAGACCCGGCGCGCGGTTTTTGGCGATCATCGCCGCTTCGATCACGATCGTGCCGCTCCCGCAGAACGGATCCCAGAAATATTCCCGCCCGCGGTAATGCGTCAGCAGCACCATGGCCGCCGCCAGCGTTTCGCGCAGCGGCGCATCGTTGCCGACGGCGCGGTAGCCGCGCTTATGCAGCCCTGCGCCGGAGGTGTCCAGATACAGCGTCGCGCAGTCGTTCATCAGTGAAAATTGCAGCTGGAATTTTTCACCGTCCTCGGGCAGCCACGAAAGGCCGTATTTTTCGCCCAGCCGTTTGCTCGCTGCCTTTTTCACGATGGCCTGACAATCCGGTACGCTCATGAGCCTGCTGTTGAGGCAGTGCCCTTTGACGGGAAACGCGCCGTTTCGCGGGATCACCTGCTCCAGCGGCGCATCGTACACGCCCCGAAACAGATCTTCGAATGTCTCCGCGCGGAACTGCGCCAGCACGAGCAGCACCCGCTCGCCCGTGCGCAGGCCGATATTGGCGCGCGCCAGCGCGGCCTCGTCGCCCGAAAACAGCACCCGCCCGTTTTCCGCGCGGACATTTTCCATGGAAAGCCGCCGCAGCTCGTCGGCGGCGATGCCCTCCAGCCCAAACAGTGTGGGTACGGCAAATTCAAAATTCATGTGTTTGCCTCCTCAGGGAATGATCTTCGCGGCTTTCAGGTAACGCTCTTCCTCGGAGAAGACGCAGCCGCAGTATTTCTGCATGTAAAAGCCGTGTTCGCGTGCGAACGCCTGCCCTTCCCTGAACCACGGGCGAAAATCGCGGTACAGAAAGCGCACACCGTATTGCGCGGCGGCGCGCTCGGCGGTTTCGCGCAGCAGCTCGTGATTTTGATAGGGGCTGATCAGCAGACTGGTGGTGAAGCAGTCGAAGCCGCCGTCTGCGGCGGCTTTTGCCGTTTCAAACAGGCGCATTTCATAGCATTTGACGCAGCGCCCCGCGATATCCGACGCGACCTCGCGCACGAACGGGCGCAGCGCGTAGTCGTTTTTTTCGAGCAGCGGCAGTGAGATCTCCGCCGCGTATTCGCGCAGGCAGTTGCGCCGCGCACGGTATTCCGTAAAGGGGTGGATATTCGGATTGTACCAAAATCCGCTGACCTCCAGCCCATCCGTGCGCAGGATGTCAATGGGTCGGTTGGCACAGGGCGCGCAGCAGATATGCAGCAGTGTTTTCATAAGCGTCTCCCGTTTCTTTTTTCAGCTACAGTATACCAGACATTCCCCCGCTTGGCAAGGGAAATGTCATGTCTCGGGTGTGTGCGCGCCGCGCAGCATGATCGGCGCGGTGGCGGCGTACATCTCGTCGAACTGCGACAGGGGGAGGGGATTTTGCCCAAGACCTGCCTCCACGGTGAACCCGGGGCGGCGGAAATCCTGAATGAACCAGTCCTTGTAGCCCGCAAAGGAGGAAGCGAACGCAGGCTCGGTCAGCGTATAGCCGCTCAGACGGGCGAATTCCTCGCCCAGCTCGCGCGCGCCGGGGACGACATAGTCGCGGAACGTCCAGTAGATCTCCCATCCCTGCGTGTGAAAGGCGATCACCAGCGCGGGGTCGATCTGCGCGGTATATTCGGCCAGCGCGCGGCTCTCGGGCTGCAAAAACGGCGCGCGCCCGACATAATCGCGCGGACCGGGGCGTGTATAGCCCTGCGAGAATTTGATCTCCCGCGCCTGTAGCCACCCGGCGGGGTATTGCAGGTTCAGATCGACGCCCGCCAGATCGGCTTTCCAGCCGTCGGGGAAGGGGATGGCGGGATAATTGTCGGCCAGACGGCGGGCGATCTCATATTCCTCCGACCCGGGTGCGATCTGCCCGACCACCAGATCGACCCCGTCGGGATCGACCATCGGCACAAGACAGACGGTCGCGTCCCGCGTCAGGCGCGCGGCATCGTATCCCAGCAGAGTCGCGCCCGTCTGCGCGGCCTCGGCCAGTTCCTGCGCAAATTGCAGCAGGAGCAGGCTCGTGATCCATTCGTTTGCATGGTGCGCCGCCGAGTAGAGCACGCGGTGCGCACCGTCCCCGATCTCCAGCGCGCGGACGGGGCGGCCGAACGCGGTCTGCGTCAGCAGATGTGTGCGGCAGAACGGATAGCGCTGCGCAAGCGCCGCGAGCGCTTCGTCGCACGCGTGCGCGGTAAGGGGAACGTCGGTGTTGACGATCGGCATGGTTGCATCACCTCGTGCCATTGTATGCCGGCTCGGGTAAAAACGTGCATCGGCGGGGGAAGGCTCTCCCCCCCTGCCGTGTAAGGGCTGCGCCCGCAGGCGCGTTTCGAGCGCAACCGTCCGAAGGACGGCTCTTAGCGCGAGATGAGGTGGCAAAAATCTATGATTTTTGCCGGAGGGGTTGACTGTAAAACCTGAAATATTCGCAAAATTCCGAACCTTAACGAAGAAATCAATCCCCCAGTCAGCTTCGCTGACAGCCCCCTTTACACAAGGGGGCCTTGGGCGCTTCCGCGCCAAAGCCGCGGCTTTTCCCTGCGGTAGCGCGGGATAGAGAAAGCCCGGGGCGGCAGTGTGGCCGTCCCGGGGCGGTATCAGCAATAGAAATCTTTGATCTTTTTGGCGCGGCTGGGGTGACGCAGCTTGCGGATGGCCTTGTTTTCGATCTGGCGGATACGCTCACGCGTCACGCCGAAGATCTGCCCGACTTCCTCGAGCGTATGCGTGCGGCCGTCGTACATACCGAAGCGCATACGCAGAACGTCCGCCTCGCGCTCGGTCAACGTATCGAGGATCTCTTTGAGCGCCTCGGCCAGCAGGGCGTTGGACGTGGCATCGGCGGGGCCGGGCGTACGCTCGTCCTCGACGAAGGAGCCGATGGAGGTATCCTCTTCATCGCCCACGGGTGTGTCCAGAGACAGGGTGTCCGCGGCGGTACGGTTGGCCTCGATAATCTTTTCCACGGGCAGATTCAGCTCGGCGGCGATCTCTTCCACGGTCGGCTCGCGTCCCAGTTCCTGCACCAGTTTCCGATTGCAACGGGTGGCCTTGTTGATGACCTCTACCATGTGTACCGGCACGCGGATGGTCCTTGCCTGATCGG